>NZ_OY782757.1:3552500-3852500 GCF_963678185.1 uncultured Tolumonas sp. | reverse complement strand
GGGCCGTGCCTTTTGGTACCGTTGGCGGGCGAATAGCCGTTACCCACAATCCGCGTTCACGTAATTTATTCGCCACCGCTACGGCTTTATCGGCATCACCGATTATTAGCGGTTGGATCGCCGTTGAGGATTCTCCAGCAACCAAGCCTAATTCGGCAATACCTGCTTTAAATTGCCGGATCAACGCCTGCAAATGCGCGCGTTCCGCATCAGCTTGTCTTACCCATACCACAGCAGCACTGATAGCATGCGCCTGTGCGGGCGGCATATGAGTGCTGTAGACATAATCACGCGCGAAATTAACCAGATAATCAGTGATCTGTCGGCTACCGCCAATAAATGCGCCGGCCACACCCAACGCCTTACCAAATGTTGCCATGCGGATATGCACGCGGTCGGGAGCGACGCCCTGCTGCGATAAGGTGCCACGCCCCTGTTCACCCAGCACGCCGATACCATGCGCGTCGTCGAGCATCAGCCAGTTACCGCTCTGCGCAGCAAGTTCTGCTAGCTGTTGGCAAGGCGCCTGATCGCCATCCATGCTGAACACACCTTCGCTCATGATCAAACCGGAACGAGGTTGTAGTAATGAGGCCAGATGAGCCATATCATTATGCCGAAAACGCAGCATTTTCGCCGGTGATTGCGCACCCGCTTCCTGTAACGAAGCATGATTGAGACGATCTTGATACTGGATATGCTCTTTCTGCAATAATGCTTTTATTACTGCCTGATTAGCCCCAAAACCGGTAGAAAACAGCAGCACCGATTCTACTTGCAACCATTCCGCCAATGTCTGCTCAAGTTGGGCATGCGCGTCGGTATAACCCGTAACTAATGGCGATGCACCAGAACCAACGCCCCAGCGATCCAACCCTTCCTGCCAGGCTTTGATTAAAAAAGGTTGTGCCGCTAAGCCCAAATAATCATTACTGGAAAAATTGAGATAGCGCCGATCATTCAGCGTGATATAACGCCCTTGCCCTGATTGCAAAATCTGCCGCTGACGAAGCAGGCCCTGTTGGGCCCGCTCATTTAGCTCGGTTTGCAGATCAAACGGCATTAGCCGGTGCCTTTGGTTTGCTGGCATCATAAAACAATGCGCCTTCGGCCTGATCAGCAATGGCTTCCAGCAAGGCATGCTCTTCCACCATATCTGGTTTCTGTGCGCGCGCTTCTGGTTTAAGACCTAAACGAGCAAACAATTGCATGTCTTCGTTAGCATCGGCATTCGGAGTCGTCAGCAACTTACAGCCGTAGAAAATCGAATTTGCACCGGCCATAAAACAGAGCGCCTGCATCTGATCGTTCATTTTTTCACGGCCAGCAGACAGACGCACATGTGATTTTGGCATCAGAATACGCGCAACAGCGATGGTTCGAATGAAATCAAACGGATCAAGATCAGCCTGATTCTCCATCGGCGTGCCTTTTACCTTCACCAGCATATTGATTGGCACACTTTCCGGCTGCACGGGTAGGTTAGCCAATTGCACCAGCAAACCGGCACGATCTTCCACCTGTTCGCCCATGCCGACGATACCGCCAGAACAGATTTTCATGCCCGCATCACGCACGTGTTGCAGCGTGTCCAGACGTTCCTGATAAGTGCGGGTCGTAATGATGGCGTTATAAAATTCAGGTGACGTGTCCAGATTGTGGTTGTAATAATCTAAGCCCGCTTCCGCCAGTTGCTGTGCCTGATCTTCAGTCAGCATACCCAGCGTCATACAAGTTTCCATGCCTAGGCCTTTCACTTCTTGGATCATACGGATGATGTACGGCATATCGCGGTCACGTGGATTACGCCAAGCAGCGCCCATACAGAAACGCGAAGAACCGGCTTCTTTGGCTTCCTGAGCTCGTTGCAATACTTTTTCTACTTCCAGCAGCGTTTCTTTTTCCAAGCCGGTATTGTAGCGCGCGCTTTGCGGGCAATATTTACAGTCTTCTGGGCAAGCACCCGTTTTAATCGACAGTAAAGTGCTCACCTGCACTTCATTCGGGTTGAAGTTTTCACGGTGTACCAGTTGCGCCTGAAATAGCAGATCGTTGAATGGTAAAGCAAACAAAGCTTCTACTTCGGAAACTGTCCAGTTATGACGGATGCTGGCTGACATGGGGTTCTCTGCACTCAATGACGGAATTTATTTGGATAGTCTATGTCTGCCCGTTAAACTGTCAATTAAAAATGAAATCTGATATTTACATCAGGATGAATAATGAACAATTCAGAGTTTGATAGTCAGCATATCTGGCACCCCTATACCTCGTTAAGTCAGCCATTACCGGTTTATCCAGTCAAACGGGCAGAAGGCGTTTATCTTGAATTGGAAGATGGTCGCCGCTTAGTCGATGGCATGTCGTCATGGTGGGCGTGTATCCATGGCTATAACGTGCCGGAACTCAACGCTGCCGCGCAAAATCAGCTGCAAGATATGGCACATGTGATGTTTGGTGGTATCACGCATCAACCCGCCATTGAGCTGTGCCGTAAATTGGTTGAGATCACGCCAGCGGGTTTAGATCGCGTTTTTCTGGCCGATTCTGGCTCAGTGGCAGTTGAAGTCGCACTGAAAATGGCTATTCAATATTGGCACAGTAAAGGCACGCCTAGAAATCGCTTCCTGACCATCCGCAAGGGATATCATGGCGATACGTTTGGTGCGATGAGTGTTTGCGATCCGCAAGGTGGTATGCATGAGTTGTATCAAGGCTTTTTACCAGAACATTTATTTGCTGACGCACCACAATGCCAACCACAAGATGAGTGGCAGGAAGAGGATATCGCTGATTTTGCCCGCCAGTTAGCAGCACATCAGCATGAAATCGCTGCCGTTATTCTGGAACCTATTGTGCAGGGTGCTGGTGGTATGCGTTTTTATCATCCGCAGTATCTGCGCCGCGTTAGAGAGTTGTGTGATAAGTATGAGATCTTGCTGATTGCCGATGAGATCGCCACCGGTTTTGGCCGCACTGGTAAAATGTTTGCCTGCGAATGGGCAGAAATTACGCCCGACATTATGTGCATCGGCAAAGCCCTGACCGGCGGTTATATGACATTATCCGCAACCTTAACCACCGAAAAAGTGGCCGCCACCATTTGTGCAGGCAAAGCCGGTGTATTGATGCACGGCCCGACGTTTATGGGTAATCCGCTGGCCTGTGCCGTAGCGAATGCGTCACTTGATCTGCTACTGAGTTCCCCGTGGCAACAGCGCATCAAGCAGCTCGAACAACAACTTAACGAAGAACTGTCAGTCTATCGTCAGCATCCGGCAGTCGCTGATGTGCGAGTGCTCGGTGCTATCGGTGTAGTGGAAACCAAAACCCCGGTGAACATGGCGCAACTACAAGCCCTCTTTGTTGAGCAAGGGGTTTGGATCCGCCCATTCGGGCGACTGATCTACATCATGCCGCCATTTGTAATGCCAACAGCTGAGTTAAGTCGGCTCACAAAAGCAATCGGCGTCGGGCTCGATAGCATGGCCTGAATAAATAAAAGGGTGCTCTGCTGACAACGACGCTTCTTTTATTTCCTGCCATTCATCAATAGTCCGTTGTAACCATTGTGCAAACGCCTGATAACGCGGGCGTTGCACATGTTCCCGTGAACAATACAACTGATACCCCATACCGGACGGGATCTTGTAATCTACCGGTATCACCAACTCACCCCGCAACACCGCCGGCATTACCAGAAACCAGCGCCCCATCGCCAGACCCATGCCGTGTTTAGCCGCTTCAAGTGCCATCGCATGCTGGTTAAAAACATATTTCCGATTACTGTGCGGTAATACCACCCCGGTAGATTGGCTCCAGTGTTGCCATTCATAACCAAATTCAAATTGTTCCAGAGATTCAGTGCAGTGCAACAGCGAGCATTGGCGTAAATCCGTCTTATCTTTGCTAAGTAAGCCATGGCTGGCAGCATATTCCGGGCTACAGACTGGCACCAACCACTCTTCCAACAACGTCCAGGAATGTAAATGCGGCAGACTGGCATTGCCGTAATAGACCGCCATATCGACCGGCTCGGCCTCAAAGTTGGGTAAACCATGCTGACCATAAAACAGTAGATCTAACGAACGAAAAGCCGTTTTAAAGCTGGTTAATCGAGGCATCAGCCATAACTGGCCAAATGCGGGAGGCAAGCCAATACACAGCATGCCGCGCAATTCATTAAAGCGGATATCTTCTATCACTTCCGTGATCTGTTGCAGTGAGCTGGTCAATGCCAGTAGTAACTGTTCCCCTTCCGGCGTTAGGACTAACTTGCGCGTCAGGCGAATAAACAGTTTGAATTTCAGCAACTCTTCCAAACGTCGAATACGCTGGCTGATAGCACCTTGTGTTAGGTAAAGCTCTTCCGCAGCTTTAGTAAAACTTAAGTGACGCGCCGAGACTTCAAAGGTATGCAACAACGCCAACATGCTTTGTTCAACTAACACTTTTTATCCCCTTTTTATGGATTAGCCAATTTAATCCATAATGTGATTTATTTCGCTTTTAGTCAAAATGAAACCGGTTACACTTATTTCATAGACCCAACCAAGGACAACCTAGTCATGAAAAAAGATCTGAAAATTGCCATTATCGGTGCCGGTTCCAGCTATACCCCAGAATTGATTGACGGTTTAATTGCCCGCAGCAGCCAACTGCCAATCACTGAAGTTCGTTTGGTCGATATCGATGAAGGTTGGCATAAAGCAGAAATCATTCTGTCTCTGACCCGTCGTATGTTTGAACATGCCGGTCTGCCAGTAAAAGTTATTCTGACGCAAGATCGTAAAGAAGCGTTAACCGATGTTGATTTTGTGTGCTCACAATTCCGTGTTGGCTGTTTAGATGCGCGTATTCGCGATGAACGCATCTCCCTGAAACACGGCATGTTGGGTCAGGAAACTAACGGTTTAGGTGGTTTTGCTAAAGCGCAGCGTTCTATTCCTGCTACCTTAGACATCTGCCGTGATATTGAAAAATACAGCCCGGACGCCTGGTTACTGAACTTCACCAATCCGTCAGGTATCGTGACTGAAGCCGTATTGCGTCATACCAAAGTCAAAGTAGTTGGCCTGTGTAACGTGCCAGTGCTGATGCAAAAAGGCATCGCACAAGTGTTGAACGCAGAAGAAAAAGACGTATTCGTACAAGTTGCTGGTTTGAACCACTTCATTTTTGCCCGCCAAGTGAATTATCAGGGTAAAGATCAAATGGATTTCGTGTTGGAAGAATTCCTCGACGATAACCAGGCATTCAACCCGAAAAATATTCCATCACTGAAATGGCCACGTAAGTTGCTGGCAAATCGCCATCAGATCCCATGCCCGTATCTGCGTTACTACTTCAGTGCTGACGATACTTATCAAAAATCAGTACACGAAGCAGAAACCGAAGGTACCCGTGGCGAAGTCGTAAAAGCTCTGGAAGAAAAACTATTTGCCATCTACAGCAACCCATCGCTATATGAAAAACCGAAAGAGCTAGAAGGCCGTGGTGGTCAATATTACTCTGACGCCGCCTGTGATCTGATGAGTGCGATTTTTAATGACAAACGTACCCTGATGCACGTCAACACCCGCAACAACGGCACCATTGCTGGCCTGCCAGATGATTGCTCTGTTGAAGTCACCTCTGTGATCACTAAATCCGGCCCGATGCCGCTGAATGTTGCACCATTTGAACCGGATACACTGGCGATGCTGCAAACAATGAAAACTTTCGAGCGTTTCACCATTGATGCCGCAGTCAATGGCGATTATCAAAGTGCGCTGCGCGCCCTGACGCTGAACCCACTGGTCAAAACGGGTAAGGTTCTGGAAGCGGCGTTGGATGAAACCATCCGTGAAAACATCAAATATATGCCACAATTTCAGGATTACTACGAAACTAACCTGAAATAATTGCTCCAAGGGCGGCGCAATGCCGTCCTGTTTATACCCAAAGTAATTGGAATTGCAGCAAGGCGACAAGTGAGCGAATCCCCATGAGCATAGATAGCTATGTGATTGGGGTGAGAGAACACCGTCAACGATGCTGTAACTTCAAGTACGAAGGGTATGGTGATGCTGAGTTGTAACCCGTGTGTGTTAATCGCAGGATGCGTTTTTACCGGAAATGGCCAACATTTCCGGTTTTCTTTTTGACAAACAACAACTGAATAAAACATCGAACAGAAAAGTGCCCTCTGATAGACTAACTAAGTTTCTGGCAACGAGAGTCTGTAATGCGTATTTCCATTACCGGAAAAATCTGCTTCATTCTGTTGGTCATCTTTTCACTGGTACTGATCAGTACAACGCTATATCAAGCGTTTCGTGAACGTGAATTAGTGCTGAAACTGGGCACAGAGCATGTCTCTGCCTTACTGCAGAATTACCGTAATGGTTTAGATCTGATCAGCAACAGCCATCAGCCGGAACAACTAACTCATTATCAGCAAACACTGTCAGAGCAGAAAAATGTACTGCACGTGAAATGGATCCGAACACAAGGTAATGATGTTTTTGGTGCTATCGCTGCCGATAACCTGCCCTCAGATCAACAAGAAAAGCTGGCATTACAAGGGCAAACAACGCAACTGACGACAAGCCATAACGGCAAAACTCAGATAGTCACCATTATCCCCTATTATTTGCCAACGCAATCCATTTCTGACGCGAAACCAGTCGCAGCGATCCGCATGGAATACTCGCTCGATAAACAGCTGGATCTGGTAGAACAGCACATTTTGATTTCCGCCATCATGCTTTCAACCATTTTCAGTGGTGTATTACTGATGACGTTGTCGATCACGCGTAAACATATTGTGTTAAGGCTACAGAATTTACGTCAGGCGATTGATGATGTCGTCGATTTCGATGATATCTCAACTCGTCTTCCAGTCGTTCATAATGACGAAATCGATCAGGTTAATGAAAGCTTTAATCAGCTAATGACCCATTTGTCGGTGAAATTACCCGACAACAAATAGACCATCATTTCAGATAAATTAAACGCAAAATCACAGCTAACTGAGCTAAAAAGCACCTCTTTGACACAAAATACTCTCTCAGTCCTACATTAGCCTTGAGACATTTTCCGACGAAGGTAAGATGAGAGTATTTTCAGCTTGGCTAAGCCAAATATAAGTATTAAATGGAGAAGTAATTCAGATGACTCACGTTCCCGTAGTTGACTTGCTGCAGGGTAAACATGCCGTTGGCACGACTCTGACAGTAAAAGGCTGGATCCGCACCCGTCGCGATTCTAAAGCTGGTATTTCGTTTCTGGCTATCCACGATGGCTCTTGTTTCGCTCCAGTTCAGGCCGTAGTACCAAATACCTTGTCTAATTACGAAAATGATGTGTTGCGTCTGACCACCTCCTGCTCTGTTGAAGTAACAGGTGTTATTCAGTCTTCTGCCGGCACCGGCCAGCAATTTGAAATTCTGGCTGACAGTGTCACCGTATTAGGTTTTGTTGAAGATCCAGACACCTACCCAATGGCACCAAAACGCCATTCTGTTGAATACCTGCGTGAACATGCTCACTTACGCGTGCGCACTAACATGATGGGCGCCGTGACCCGTGTGCGTAACTGTATCGCGCAAGCCATCCATCGCTTCTTCCATGATGAAGGCTTTATGTGGATCGCAACCCCGCTGATCACGGCTTCTGACTGTGAAGGTGCTGGTGAAATGTTCCGTGTATCAACACTGGATATGGAAAACCTGCCACGTACCGATAAAGGCGCCATCGATTACAACCAGGATTTCTTCGGTAAAGAAGCCTTCCTGACTGTATCTGGTCAGCTGAACTTGGAAACCTATGCATGTGCGATGTCTAAGGTATATACCTTTGGCCCAACATTCCGCGCAGAAAACTCGAACACCAGCCGTCATTTGGCTGAATTCTGGATGGTTGAACCAGAAATCGCGTTCGCTAATCTGGATGACAACGCCGCATTAGCTGAGAAACTACTGAAATATGTATTCAAAGCCGTGTTAGATGAACGTCGTGATGATCTGGAATTCTTCGCCGAACGCGTCGATAAAGAAGCCATCACCCGTTTGGAACAGTTTATCAGCGCTGATTTTGCTCAGGTTGATTACACCGATGCCATCGAAATTCTGAAAAACAGTGGTCGTACCTTTGAATTCCCAGTGGAATGGGGTATCGACATGTCTTCTGAACATGAACGTTATCTGGCCGAAGAACACTTCAAAGCACCAGTGGTTGTTAAAAACTATCCGAAAGATATCAAAGCATTCTACATGCGCCTAAACGACGACGGTAAAACCGTTGCTGCCATGGACGTTCTGGCACCAGGCATCGGTGAAATCATCGGTGGCTCACAACGTGAAGAGCGTTTAGACGTGCTGGATGCCCGCTTAGCGGAAATGGATCTGAATAAAGAAGATTACTGGTGGTATCGTGATCTGCGTCGTTATGGCACCGTACCACACTCTGGTTTCGGTCTGGGCTTTGAGCGTTTGGTTGTGTATGTTACCGGTATGGGCAACGTGCGTGACGTAATCCCATTCCCACGTACGCCACGTAACGCTGAATACTAAGATTTACTGTCAGTAACAGTAAACTCTCGATAAAAATGGCCGGTCTCCCGGCCATTTCTTCAGGTTCTGAAACTCCGCGCAATATCGCTCAAGTCTCTGGCTAATTTAGCCTGATGTTCACCCGCTTTTGCCATTTCATGGCTACCTTCTGCAGATTGCTGAGCACTGTCCCCAATACTGGAAACACTTTTTGTTATTTCATTCGAAACGGCAGCCTGTTCCTCAGCCGCAGTAGCAATTTGAGTTGCTCTATCCTTGATGTCGCGAATCGCCAACAAGATCTGTTGTAATGAAGCCTGCACCATTCCCGATTGCTCTACGCTTTTAACTGCACGGTTTTGGCTGACATTCATTGCATCATAAACAGATGCCGCATTTTGCTGAAATTGCGTCACCATCTTTTCTATTTCACCGGTCGACTGCTGAGTACGAGATGCTAAAGAACGAACTTCATCAGCAACCACGGCAAAACCTCTCCCCATTTCCCCAGCTCTCGCTGCCTCAATGGCCGCATTTAAGGCTAATAAATTGGTCTGTTCAGCAATGTTTTTAATCACATTGATCACCTCACCAATATGCCCACTATTCTCATGCAGTGCTTTTACATCAAGCCCCATATCGGTCAAACTTTGTGCCACATCAGCAATGGTTTTATCTGATAAATCGATCTGTTCTGCGATATGACTGACTTTCGTGTCAGTTTCATTAGCAGCCTGAGAAGTGAGATTAATGTTATGAGCAACTTCATTAATCGATGCACTCATCTCCTCAATAGCAGAAACCACCTGTAAAACTTCTTGTTTTTGCATATCTAATAACTTGGCATTTTGATTCACTGTGTCAGATGTGTTCTGAGAAACATCTGACAATGTCGTGCTGGCATTACGAATATCATTCACCGCCTGCTGGAATGCATCCAGCATAAGATTGAACGCATCAGCAACAGAGCCCAGCTCATCTCTACTGGTAACGGGTATCCGAACCGATAATTCGCGGTTTTTCGATGCATTATTCATTGCCGTCATTAAGGCCTGAACTTTGCTGTCAATATTTCGGATAACCAAAAATGTGAAACCTACACCACTGATAATCAATATAATTGTGGCAATCAAAATGAAATAAAACGACTGTAGATTCCGCTGATAATCAGACTGTGATATATCAATAATTAACGCATTAAGTTTATTTTCGAGTGTCTTTAACTCATCAATTCGCTTAGTGGATATCTGGAACCATTCTGCCGCATTATGCTGATAATCATTGGCATAAACATAATTACGAAATTGCTGAACTTGTCCAAATACAGCTGATTGTTCTGTCTGACTGAATAAGTTTTGCTGTTGTGGCGTTGCATAAACCTTAAACAGATCGAAAAATAACGTCTGTTCAGAAATAATACGGATGATGCGCTGGAAAACATCTGCGGATACCTGGCCAGCAGAGAACGCCCCATTAACCAAAGCCCGTTCAATACCTGCCCGCTCTTTAGCCTGCAAGAAGTAATAATAAGCCGATAAATCAGGAGAAATAGCGGCATTGGTATTATCGATATTGATAGATGACGTTATTGCTAAAAGTGTTTTTATCAAGTCAGAATAGAAGACGATCGCTTCCGTAGGTTTAATACTTTGACTATCTACTTGTTGACGCTGAGAAGGCAACATATCTAATCGACTTTGTGCTGTTGCCACATCCCGACCAATAAGGTCTACCGCCGACATTTTTGTTTTATGCTGCGCTAGATAATTCATGTATTGTTTGAGTTGTGCCTCACTTTTTTCGCGTTGCACTTTTAGCGCATCACCAAACTGCAACCCTTTCGATGCAAGAAACCCTGAGGTCATCCCTCGTTCTTTTTGTAGTTCATGCACCAGACTGCTGGCTTCTTTCAATAAATGCATTCGTTCAACAACCAACGCCGCATCATGCTGTTGATGCCAACGGTCATTGAGCAAAACCATTGAATAAATCAGCAAACCGAGTAATAACGGTATCAATAAAGCAATAAGCTTTATTTTCAACTTCAAATGGTTGAACATCCCAGTACTCTCCCTGTATAGCTATTAACCAACCGAGGGATATAACTATCCCGGTTGGATACTATTATCTATTTAGTTAATTATATAACTGACAAGTTGTAAAGAACTTGAAACATTTATGCCACTGATATTTAACCATCAAGCAACACAAATGAATTAGCAGGGACGCGCAAGAAGAAGTGAAAATAAACGTAACAAGGAAGGCAGATTCAGGCTTTAACGATGAGTTTTTTCATGCTCAAGCAACCATTGCTTCATACCCAAGCCGCCGCCAAAACCGACTAATTGGCCATTAGCACCAATCACGCGATGACATGGAACGATGATAGCAATTGGGTTCCTATTATTTGCCATTCCCACAGCCCGCATCGCTTTTGGTCTGCCTATCTGCTCAGCAACTGCTTTATAACTGAGCGTTTGACCATAAGGGATAGTTTGTAATGCATGCCAGGCGGCTAATTGAAACTCCGTGCCGGTCATTGCTAATGGCACAGTGAAGTCATGACGAGAACCAGAAAAATATTCCTGTAATTGCTGATGCGCTAAGATAAGAACTGGATGCGAAGGAGCAAGCACCGCCAACTCATCAGCTGGCGGGCAATTTAACAGCAGTGACTGCAATCCATCATTATCAGCCTCTAAACGAAAATATCCGACTGGAGAAAGAAAATAACTGATTGTGGTCATTATCGAATACCTCTGAATTAGAATTTTACATCGACAGCTGCGGCAACTTGTTTCGCTTGTTCAATCGCCAGTTCAACATTCTCTGCGCGTACTAACGCCACGCCCAAACGACGGCGGCCAGCAATTTCAGGTTTACCGAACAAACGCAACTGTGCACCAGGGATCAAAGCCAGAGCCGAAGATAAGTTACCATAACCAATATCGGTAGAATTACCTTCACGTAATACAACGGCAGAGGCTGCAGGCCCATATTGCGTGATCTTGCCAATTGGTAATCCCAGAATTGCGCGAACATGCAAAGCAAACTCAGATAAATCCTGAGAGATCAGAGTAACCATACCGGTGTCATGAGGGCGTGGAGAGACTTCACTGAAATAAACCTCATCCCCTTTGATAAACAATTCAACACCGAACAAGCCATAACCACCCAGCGCTTTTACCACTTCACGAGCAACATGCTGCGACTTAACCAGTAATTCATCGCTCATGATCTGTGGCTGCCATGATTCACGATAATCACCATCTTCTTGACGATGACCGATAGGTGCACAGAAATGAATACCATCGACAGCGCTGATGGTCAGTAACGTGATTTCATAGTCAAAAGGAACAAAACCTTCAACGATCACGCGACCACGTCCAGCACGGCCACCTTCTTGTGCATACTGCCAAGCTGTGGCTACTTGCTCAGGTTTGCGCACTACACTCTGGCCTTTACCAGAGGAACTCATTACCGGTTTTACCACACAAGGAAAACCAATCTTCTCTACAGCCTGTTGGTAATCAGCTTCTGTTTCTGCAAAGAAGTACGGTGAAGTAGGCAAGTTTAATGTTTCTGCCGCTAAACGACGGATACCTTCACGATCCATCGTGAGTCTCGTCGCTAAAGCCGTTGGAATTACATTGAAACCACTTTGTTCCAACTCTTGCAGCGTTTCAGTAGCAATCGCTTCAATTTCAGGAATGATAAAATGCGGCTGTTCTTGTTGCACCAGTTGGCGTAGTGCCACACCATCCAACATAGAGATCACATGACTGCGGTGAGCAACCTGCATAGCAGGTGCATTGGCGTAACGATCAACCGCAATTACTTCCACGCCTAATCGCTGTAATTCAATCGCCACTTCTTTACCCAGCTCACCCGAGCCAAGCAACATAGCGCGAGTCGCACCATTAGAGTATGGAGTTCCTAAAAAAGACATAATCTCTGTTCCCTGAGTGAAATATCGGAATTTTGACCCACCGATCATACAAGTATCTGGCAACAGAGCAACTGGAAGCAGAAAAGATGCAGAAAAAAGAAAGGGGATGACTTCTCACCCCCTTATTGGTCTATCAGGATTTATTCAGCTGGACTAAATCGGCTGTAATATTAGCCGCCTCTTTAAGATAACCATCTGGAAATTTAATATCCGTAGGGATATCCGAGAGTGATTTGACCATTGGTTTACCCATACGAGTCAGGCGTTCATTAGCACGTTGCAGCGCTTTTTTATCCTGTTCATCACGGGTTTTAATACGCTCAGCCTCATTGAGAGAGATATATTTCTTACTCTTCTCTGCCTGATACCAGGCAATGTCTTCTTCTGCGTATTTAAACTCAGGATCACTCTTCACGCGCTGTTGATGAAACTCTTTCAGTTTCGGTAACAGAGTCGTGAAATCACCTAATTTAGTGTATTGCGCTGGTTCAATCTTATCCCATTGCAATGCATTCAATTCCACACTCTCACCTGTTTCATTAGGATCAATCAGCGGAGGGAAATCGATATCGGGCTGCACACCTTTATTCTGGGTGCTGCCACCATTGATACGATAAAATTTAGCAATAGTGTACTGAACATGACCTAATTCATTATCAAAGAAGTCATAAATTTTGCCTAAAGCCCGATGCTGCTGCACCGTGCCTTTACCAAAACTATTTTCTCCGATAATTAATGCACGACCGTAATCATTCATGGCTGCAGCAAATATCTCTGAAGCTGAAGCACTGTAACGGTCAATCAAGACAGTCATTGGGCCATCATAATATGATTTTCCATCTGTATCTTCGTTGACAGCAACTCGTCCCATGGTGTCACGGATCTGAACAACTGGTCCCTGTTTCATAAACAAACCGGTTAACTCTGTTGCTTCAGTTAAAGCACCACCACCGTCATTACGTAAATCAATCAGTAAGCCATCAATTTTCTGAGTTTTGAGCTTAGCCAATTCTTTTTGTACATCTAAATGCAGATTGACATAAAAACTCGGCACTTCGATCACACCGATTTTTTTGCCTTCTGATTTAATGACTTGCGATTTAGCGGCTCGATCTTCAAGGCGTACTTTGTCACGAACTAATTCAATTAACTGAGTTTGATGAGTAGCGCCTTTACCGCGTTGAATTTCCAGACGGACTTTAGTGCCTTTACGGCCTTTGATCAGATCGACAACATCGTCGAGACGCCAGCCAATAACATCAATGATTTTACCGCTTTCTTGTGCAACACCAGTAATACGATCATCTGGTCGCAGCAGTTTTGTTTTATCCGCCGGACCACCGGGAATTAAAGAACGAACGATGGTGAAATCATCATCAGCCTGCAGAACTGCCCCAATCCCTTCTAGAGAAAGATTCATCTCTGAGTTAAAACGATCAGCATTCCTCGGAGATAAATAGCTGGTATGCGGGTCGATAGAACGGGCAAATGCATTCATGACTGCCTGAAAAATATCTTCGCTTTCATCCTGCTTAAGACGTTTAATTGCATTGCTGTAGCGTTTAGTCAGTAACTCTTTAATTTCAGCCGGTTTTTTACCAGCCAATTTTAAATTCAGCGCATCGTATTTAACCCGTTGGCGCCAAATTTCATTTATTTCGGTGTCGTCTTTAGCCCAGGCACTTTTACTACGATCAAACTCATATTTATCTGTCACATCAAATGACATTGGTTCATCAAGTAAAGAGAGCGCATATGCATAGCGTTCAAAACGACGTTTTGTACTCAGGTTATACATTGCATAGGCATTTTTTAAATCGCCATTTTGCAATGCATCATCAAATTGATGACTGAATGCCTGAAAATTTGCAATATCAGAAGCGAGTAAAACACTACGGTTATAATCTAAGGCTTGCAGATAGAGATCAAAAATCTTTTCAGACATCTGATCATCAAGAACAAAATGTTTGTAGTGACTACGAGTAAATAGTGCGGCAATACGTTTGCTAGCGATCGCGTGTTGATCTTCTTGCGCCAACGTAGGTATTGAATCTTCGGATATAGGAGGAGCTACCGCATAAGATAGCCCCGCATAGAAAACGCCAAGTGCAACTGCAGTGCTCTTGAACAAATTTACTCTCAAAATAGTGCTCCTTAAGGAACCAGGTGTTCCGCTTTTACGCGCACCTGCATACCCGTAGCCAGTTCAACCTGAACATCATCACGAGTAATTTCTTTGATATTACCGGTGATAGGTGATTTGCCTACCATCACTTGGATCTGTTGTCCGGTTTTAAGAGTGGAAAGATCAACCACAAGTTTTTTCTGTTTAGCTGGTTTATTACCACCTTTGCGACGAGAAGAGAAGATCTTATCTTTGCTCTCTTTCAACGCAGTTTTAGCATGAGTCACATGTTCTTCAGTCAGTTCACCAGCAGGGTTACCATCTAAATCAACACGAATCATGCCAGGACGCAAGCCGTGCAGATAACGCCAGCTAGAGGTGTATTGACGAAGCGCTGAACGTAGTACGGTTTTAGATACTCGTGGGTCGTCAGCCAAGCGGGCAGCAAGATCCTGGAAAATACCGATTTTCAGCGGACGAGCTTCGCCTGTAGCGATAAAACAAGTAGGAAACAGTTCAGAAAGGTATGCGATCAATTCTTTGCTGTTATTGATTTTTTCGTTGTTTTCCATTTACGACCTTAACTAATAAAGATGGTTGTACCAGCCACTCAAGCACCAGCCATTGTAAAGTATATGCACGTTATACTGTGCTTATTCACTCTTTTCAATGTCTGACCCTCTTTCACCTACGAGTTCTGACGAATCCGTACGGTATATTACAATTAAACTCATGAGGTAAAAAACAAGGCAGAAAAGAAATTTCTGCCTTGTCATATACTTATTATTCTGCAGCCTGCGTGCTGACAGGTGCATATTTGATGCTTGCTTTCTGTCGCAACAATTCAATCAACGCACCGTAAAGCTGTTCTTGTCTCAATTTGACCAGCTGTTGAGTCAAGCCTTGCTTAAGTTGTGCATCTTTGGCTTCTGGTGTTGCTGTGATTTTCTGCAATATTAATACAGACTGATTGCCTTGCTCATCGGCATACAAATCAGCACTGATTACTTTATCTGCAGGTTTCGCCAGTTTGAATACCGCTTGAGAGAATTGGGCCGGAACATTACCAGCAAACCGTGTCAAGCCAGCCTTTTCTTCAACTTTAGCATTCAATTTAGCAACTAAATCATCAACAGGCTGATTGGCTTTTACTTTTTCAAGCAATGTTGCCGCCGCATCCCGAGCTTTATCTGCTGCCTTAACTGCTTGTAGTTTTGCAATTACCAACGCTTTTACGTCTGCTAATGGCTTCACTGCACTCGGTTTATAATCAACCACATGCAACATCACGACAGCCGAATCAGAAACAGTAATGACTTCTGAGTTAGTGTTTTCATCACGCAATTTTTCAGCAAATGCCTGAGTGACGACTGCAGGAACATTAATCACAGCAGGTAACTGCTTGGAGGTAATGAAATCTGTTTTTTGCAGTGGTGATTTTAACGTTTCAGCGACTGAATCCAGAGAATCGGGGTTTTCAAAACCAAGATCGGACAATTTCTGTTGCTGTTCCGCATACAATTCACGTGATTTTTCATCAATGAACTTCTGACGGATCACTTGTTGCGCTTTATCATAAGGCAACACAGTCGCATCTTGTTTATCCAGCAATTTGATAATGTGATAACCAAAAGCGGATTTCACGACAGCAGACAGTTCATTTTTCTGATTTAAGGCAAATGCTGCTTTTTCAAAGGCAGGATCCATTACCCCTTTTTCAAACCAGTCTAATTCACCACCTTGCCGAGCTGACAACGTGTCTGCAGATTCAGTTTTTGCTAATTGAGCAAAATCACTGCCAGACTTCAATTTAGCCAGCACGTCATTGGCTTTATTTTGTGCTGCTTTGTCATCTTTGTTAGTGATCAGAATATGTGACACTTTGCGACGAGCGGGCTCAGTAAATAAGTCTGTATGTTGCTGATAATACGCTTTCAAATCACTATCAGTTGGTTGAATAGATTTAGCCAATTCAGCCGCACTCAACAGAACGTAATTCAGCTTAACCTGTTCCGTCTGCATGAAATCTTTGCTATGAGTTTTGTAAAATTCATTGATTTCATCATCACTGACTTTAACTTGTTGGCGAAATGTATCGGCAGGAATTGTGATCATTTTTACATCACGTTTTTGCTGATACAGTGCTTCCAACTGAGTGACTTCTGCCGGCAGAGTGAATTCGGTAGTCAAAACACCATCTAACCAGAATTGGCGAGCCAGATCCTGACGCATGGAGTTACCAAATGATTCAGGTGTATAACCAACTCGCGATAAAGTAGTGATGAACTTCTCATTACTGAATTTGTTATCGACTTGAAATTCAGGCATCTGGCGAATGGCATCTTTTACTTGCTCATTGCTCAGGTGGATTCCTGCTTTCAGAGCTTTATGATTTAACAAAGCCTGATTGATCAGTTTATCTAATACCGATTTTTTCAGCTGTGCTAAATATTGAGGATTATCGAGCAATTGAGAAGCAGCTTCGCCATATTGAGCTTGCATGTTTGCCCGCTCATTCTGATAGCTTTTTTCTAATGTCTGAGCAGAAATAACCTCATCATCAACCACAGCCGGATCATTGCTAGCCGGACGGTTAAGATAACTACCAACACCTGCCAATGCGAATGACAGAATAATTAACCAAAAAATAGTTTTCGCGATACGGCCCTGGGCACCATCGCGCAGCTTATCCATCAGCATGTATCTAATGCTCCTAATGCAGTGGATATAAACACAAAAAGCGCATCAGAGGATGCGCTCTATGGTCGATTGGATATCGAATAGGCACTCCAATCGAGAAGAACAATTAATCAAATTCATCGCAGACAAATTAATTAACAGAGTCCTTTAATGCTTTTCCTGCTTTGAATGCAGGTTGCTTGCATGCAGCAATTTCAATGGTTGCGCCAGTCTGAGGATTACGACCAGAACGAGACGCACGCTCACGCACTGCAAAGGTACCAAAACCGACCAGAGAAACCTGATCACCTTCTTTTAATGCGTCGCCCACTGCGTCAATGAAAGCATCCAGAGCGCGACCTGCAGCCGCTTTGGAGATATCCGCGCTTTCGGAAATTTTATCAACCAACTGTGATTTGTTCACTTCTTTCCCCTTATGATTTTTGTGGCTGGTTATTCCGTTAGAAAACAGCTCTCGGTTATACAAAAGCCGGTTGCGGTTTGCAACCGGCTTTATATCAGTAGTCGTCAGGATTCACGCTTTCGCGCAAAAAACATCTGATTATGACACGCTTACCCGATCAACAGGTTCTTGTAGTGCCAGCGCAAGCACTTGATCAATCCAGCGAACAGGATGAATTTCAAGATCCTGTTTTACATTATCCGGAATTTCTTCCAAATCTTTTGTGTTCTCAAATGGAATGACAACACGCTTAATTCCACCACGATGCGCCGCAAGCAGTTTTTCTTTCAGACCACCGATAGGTAGCACTTCACCGCGTAGCGTAATTTCACCGGTCATCGCCACATCAGCGCGAACAGGGTTCCCCGTCAGACTGGACACCAGCGCCGTACACATCGCTATACCAGCACTTGGGCCATCTTTCGGTGTGGCGCCTTCCGGAACATGCACATGGATGTCGCGTTTCTCGTAGAAATCGGCGTTGATACGCAAAGCCTCGGCACGGGCTCTGACCACCGTCATCGCCGCCTGAATAGACTCTTGCATCACATCACCCAGCGAACCGGTGTAGGTCAGTTTACCTTTACCTGGCACATTCGTCGCTTCAATCGTTAACAGATCACCACCGACTTCAGTCCATGCCAGACCAACAACCTGCCCAACTTGGTTATGATCTTCCGCCTTACCGAAATCAAACCGCTGAACGCCTAAATAATCTTTCAGATTATCGGCATTCACAGTCACATGCTTGAGATCTTTATTCAGCAGAATTGCTTTTACTGCTTTACGACAAATCTTTGAAATTTCACGCTCAAGACTACGGACACCCGCTTCTCGGGTGTAGTAACGAATAATATCGATGATCGCAGAATCTTCGATAGTAATTTCGGTAGCTTTCAGTCCATTACGTTCAATTTGTTTTTGCAATAAATGACTTTTGGCAATATTCAGTTTTTCATCTTCTGTATAACCAGACAAACGAATAACTTCCATACGATCCAGTAATGGGCCTGGAATGTTCATCGAATTAGAGGTTGCGACAAACATAACATCTGACAAGTCGTAATCAACTTCCAGATAATGATCGCTGAAACTATTATTTTGTTCTGGATCAAGAACTTCCAATAAAGCAGAAGCTGGGTCGCCACGCATGTCCGAAGACATCTTATCGATTTCATCTAACAAGAACAGGGGGTTTTTTACCCCGATTTTTGCCATTTTCTGAATCAGTTTGCCAGGCAGCGAGCCGATATACGTCCGACGGTGACCGCGGATCTCAGCTTCATCTCTCACGCCACCCAGAGCCATACGTACGTATTTACGTCCGGTAGCTTTAGCAATGGATTGGCCTAAACTGGTTTTACCTACCCCTGGTGGGCCAACCAGGCACAAAATCGGGCCTTTTAATTGGTTGATCCGGCTTTGTACCGCTAAATATTCCAGAATACGTTCTTTTACTTTTTCCAGACCATAGTGATCTTCATTCAGCACTGTTTCCGCCAATTGCAGATTTTTCTTCACTTTGGTGCGGGTTTTCCAAGGTACAGCAATCAACCAATCAATGTAGCTACGCACTACTGTCGCTTCAGCAGACATTGGCGACATCATTTTCAGTTTGGTCAATTCCGCCAACGCCTTGTCTTTTGCTTCCAGCGTCATTCCTGCATCAACAATCTTTTTATGCAGCGTCTCGAATTCGTCGGGCGTATTTTCATCCAACTCACCCAGCTCTTTCTGAATCGCCTTCATCTGCTCATTCAGATAATACTCACGTTGGCTTTTTTCCATCTGCTTTTTAACACGAGAACGGATCCGTTTTTCAACCTGCAGCAGGTCAATTTCCGATTCCATTTTCGCCATCAAAAACATCAGGCGTTCTGACACTTCCTGAATTTCAAGCACACGTTGCTTATCTTCCAGTTTCAATGGCATATGCGCAGCCATCGTATCGGCCAGACGAACGGGATCATCAATGGCTGCGATAGAAGTTAGTACTTCAGGCGGGATCTTCTTATTCAGTTTGATATAGCCTTCAAACTGAGTAATTGCAGAGCGGATCAGGACATCGCTTTCGGCATCTGGAATGTCGACACACTCCAGTGGACAAACGATACCCACATAATAGGTTTCTTCGTCAGTTAGCTCTTCCAGCAATACACGTTCTGCACCTTCGACCAACACTTTAACTGTGCCATCAGGTAACTTCAGTAATTGCAGAATATTAGCAATAGTACCAACAGGATAGAGATCCGATTTTTCCGGATTATCAGTGGCTGCATCTTTCTGCGCCACTAACAGAATTTTTTTATCCTGTTCCATTGCCACTTCCAGACAACGGATTGATTTTTCACGGCCGACAAACAACGGGATAACCATGTGGGGATATACCACTACATCCCGGAGCGGCAGAACAGGTAGCACGATACGATCTGAGCGCTGTAAATTCATAGAATTATTCTCTTGGCTTATGCCTGAAAGCTGAGCATAGGATCAGTATATGGGGCTATTTCACTGTTATTCAATCTCATTACCTTCAAAAAATGAGAAAGGGGCCAAAGCCCCTTTCTTTTGTTCATTTTTCAGTCAATTACTCAGCTGATGCAGCCTGTTTCTCTGGATTGTCATAGATCAGAATTGGCTGTGTTTCGCCTTTAATGACATGCTCATCGACAACAACTTTGCTGACATGCTCAACAGATGGCAGATCATACATCGTATCCAGCAATACGCCTTCTACGATAGAACGCAAACCACGAGCACCGGTTTTACGCTCCATGGCCTTACGAGCTATCGCCTTCAGTGCATCGTCACGGAACTCTAGCTCTGCACCTTCCAGTTTGAATAATGCCTGATATTGTTTCGTCAGTGCATTTTTCGGTTCAACCAAGATCTGAATTAATGCGTCTTCATCGAGTTCGGTCAACGTGGCAAGAACAGGCAGACGGCCAATAAACTCAGGGATCAAGCCGTACTTAACCAAATCTTCCGGTTCAACTTTGGCGAATGATTCACTTAACGTTACTTTTTGATCTTTCGATTTCACTTCTGCATTGAAGCCGATGCCAGCACCCTGTGCAGTACGTTGTTCAACCACTTTATCCAGACCTGCAAATGCACCGCCGCAGATAAACAGGATCTTAGAGGTATCAACCTGCAAAAATTCCTGTTGTGGATGCTTACGTCCACCTTGCGGTGGTACTGCTGCGATAGTGCCTTCGATCAGTTTCAGCAATGCTTGCTGAACACCTTCACCGGATACATCGCGAGTGATAGATGGGTTATCAGATTTACGAGAAATTTTATCGATTTCGTCAATGTAGACGATACCACGTTGTGCTTTCTCGACATCATAATCACATTTCTGCAGCAACTTCTGGATGATATTTTCAACATCTTCACCCACATAACCAGCTTCAGTCAGTGTGGTCGCGTCAGCCATCGTAAATGGCACATCCAGCAGGCGAGCCAATGTTTCTGCCAGCAATGTTTTACCACTACCGGTAGGGCCGATCAGCAGGATGTTTGATTTACCCAGTTCAACACCGTCAGATGTGTTACCACTGCGCAAACGTTTGTAGTGGTTATATACCGCTACTGCCAGCACTTTTTTGGCCAGATCCTGTCCGATAACATAATCGTCGAGGTGCGCGCGGATTTTGTGTGGCGTTGGTAATTCAGTTGTATGAGGACGTGCACCACTGATGTCACGGATCTCTTCACGAATAATATCGTTACACAGATCGACGCACTCATCGCAAATATAAACTGATGGACCAGCAATCAGTTTACGGACCTCATGCTGACTTTTGCCGCAAAATGAGCAATACAACAGTTTGCTATGGTCACTGTCTTTGCGTTTATCTGTCATTCAAAACCTCTTGTACTTACGATTCCGTGCTCATGACTACACATCCTTTGAATGTAGCGCAGAATGACTAATATGTCAGGCGCGTTTATTCAGGATGGCATCAACCAAACCATATTCTACGGCTTGATCGGCTGACATGAAGTTATCACGGTCAGTGTCACGCTCAATTCGCTCCAGTGGCTGACCTGTATGCTCTGCCAGTAAATCGTTTAAACGATTTTTAATTTTTAAAATCTCCATGGCATGGATCTGAATATCAGATGCTTGCCCCTGGAAACCGCCTAACGGCTGATGGATCATAACGCGAGCGCTTGGCAAGCAGAAACGTTTGCCTTTTGTGCCTGCCGACAGCAGGAATGCGCCCATGGAACATGCTTGTCCCATACAAACCGTGCTCACGTCTGGTTTGATGAATTTCAGCGTGTCATAAATCGCCATACCTGCAGTCACCGAACCGCCCGGAGAGTTGATATAAATATAGATATCTTTGTCCGGACTTTCTGATTCCAGAAACAGCAGCTGTGCCACAATCAGGTTAGCCATCTGGTCTTCAACCTGACCAGTCAAAAAGATCACTCGTTCTTTTAACAGGCGAGAATAGATATCATAAGAACGCTCGCCCCGTGCTGTTTGTTCTACAACAATCGGCACCAGAG
The DNA here is from genome assembly GCF_963678185.1 of uncultured Tolumonas sp. Classification (NCBI taxonomy): domain Bacteria; kingdom Pseudomonadati; phylum Pseudomonadota; class Gammaproteobacteria; order Aeromonadales; family Aeromonadaceae; genus Tolumonas; species uncultured Tolumonas sp. The sequence continues at coordinate 3,830,226 of NZ_OY782757.1, read as the reverse complement.
AATTCAACGGAGATGAGGTTTGATCATTGAACAAATTGGTCATAGTCAGAATACCTAAAAAAATGGCCCGAATTCTTTCGCTTTCGGGCCATTATACGCATTAGATTGTGTGTTCAGTCAATTTCTGATTACGCAGCAGCGCCAGGTTTGTTGATCACTTCATCAAATGAGGTCGCTTTTTCAGTTACCTGTGCTTTGCTCAGCAGGAACTCGATAGCTTGATCTTCTACAGCCAGATCACGCATGTTGCTCAGCAGACGTTCATTTTGGAAGTAGTAATCAACCACTTCTGATGGATCTTCGTAAGCAGTAGCCAGTGATTCGATCAGTGTTTTAACACGAGCGTCATCAGCTTTGATGTCTTGTTCACGGATCACTTCGCCTAACAGCAGACCTACACGAACACGGCGTTCAGCTTGTTCTTGGAACAATTCGTCTGGCAGCTGTGGTACGTTTTTGCTGTTTGCCGCGCCGAAACGTTGCATAGCTTGTTGACGCAGAGCCTCGATTTCGCGAGTTACCGCAGCTTTTGGTACGTCGATTTGGTTCTGTTCCAGCAGACCAGACAGGATCTGTTCTTTAACCTGGTTTTTCAGCGCCTGGTTCAGTTCGCGTTCCATATTTTTACGGATTTCAGCTTTCAGGCTGTCGATAGAACCATCTTCAACGCCGAAACGTTTGATGAATTCAGCATCCAGCTCTGGCAGTTCTTGCTTCTCAACTTTGTTCAGTTTGATAGCAAATTTAGCTGCTTTACCTTTCAGGTGTTCAGCTTGGTAATCTTCTGGGAAGGTCACTTCGATATCGAAAGACTCACCGGCTTTTTTACCAATGATACCGTCTTCAAATCCTGGGATCATACGGCCAGCGCCCAGTACCAGTGCGAAACCTTCAGCTTTACCGCCGTCGAATTCTTCACCATCAACTGAACCCACGAAATCCATGTTCACGCGTAGTTCATTGGCAGCCGCTTCGTCAGCGTCAACCCATGCAGCATGTTGCTTACGCAGCGTGGTCAGCATTTTGTCCAGATCTGCATCGGTAACAGTAGCGACTTGTTTTTCTACTTTAACGGCATCCAGATTCTGTACTTTGAATTCTGGGTAGACTTCAAAAGAAACAGTGAAAGTGAAATCAGAACCAGGAGTCAGTTGGTTTGGCTCCAGAGTCGGTGCGCCAACTGGATTCAGTTTTTCAGCTACCAATGCTTCAACAAAGTGACGTTGCATAACTGCATCAGCCACATCAGCAACAATCGCTTCACCGTACATTTTCTGGATCAGTGCTTTTGGCGCTTTACCAGGACGGAAACCATCGATACGACGGGTTTTAGCAACCTGATTCAGACGGCTGTTATATTCTTTTTCGATTTTATCAGCTGGTACGGTGATGGTAAGACGGCGTTCCAGACCTTGGGTCGTCTCTACAGAAACTTGCATTGCATTACCTCGTAAAACTCAGCACCTAGTGCTGTTGCTATTGTTGGTGGTCGGTTGACCGCCACTAAAAATGATACGCAAATTGCGACGGTTACAAAATGACGCGCCATTATAGCGGTGGAGTTTCAGCGAGTCGAGGGAGGTGTGCGCTAGCTGACGTTTTTTCTGACCCAGGCCAAATTAATCAATCAGGAATATCAGATTGACTCATTCTTCGGAGAATAACTGCTGATTTATGCAGCAAATGCGCTGATCGTCTGTGCGTTTGGTAATAACGCGGGTTCGTCACCATCGCAGCTAAATACGCAGATTGCGACGGACTAAGCTGTTTTGCAGAGATCCCGTAGTAATTCCGGGCCGCCGCCTCCGCACCATATATGCCCTCGCCCCATTCGATCACATTCAGATAAATTTCATAGATCCGCTGCTTATCCAGAATGGTTTCCAACATGACGGTAATAAGAGCTTCATCCAATTTACGCCATGGTGTCTTATTCGCGCTAAGAAACAGATTTTTTGCCAATTGCTGGCTGATGGTGGAACCACCCGCAACAATTTTGCCCTTAGCCAGGTTTTTCTCCCACGCATTTTCAATGCCGTCCCAATCAAAACCATCGTGGTCGAGAAATTTGGCGTCTTCTGCTGCAATTAAGGCACGTTTTAATGATTTTGATACAGAGGTATAGGGTATCCACGTTTGCTGTTTTTTTATGGTTGAGTTTTCCAACTGCAACATGGCTAATTGTTCATCCATGAAGGACGTAGAAGATGGGTCATACCAGATATAACTGACAATACGTAAGAAGATAGCGAGGTGCCCAACGCAAAACCAGAGCAGCCATAAGACCAGCAACTTTTTCAGCCACATAGTCCAAGACATATTATTAAAGCTCAGGAAATTACGACAGACAGCCAGCATAAACAGAATTCAGGTGATCCTAAAACACACAGTTTAACCAAATCAGAAATGTCTGACGAGTCTGCAGTGCACTAGATAGCCAATGAAACGTGGGAACGCTGCTCGGATACTGATTTTTCCGCTGAGATATCGGCTAAAAAATCACGAATACTGGAGTAACAGGTGATGGTTCGATCAATATGCAGGATTGAAAGTAAATCACGTGGCTGGCCTTGTTTGCAGATCAAACGCATCCGCCGACCATTATTTTGCAGTTGCTTGTAGAGATAGATCAAAGAGCCAATACCAGCGGCATCAATAAAACCTACCGCACTGATATCAACTAATACATCGGTATGTTTTTGGATTAACGCATCAATGATCGGCCGAATTTCTTCAACCATGTCATTATTGAGTTCGCCATCCACTGTCAGCACAAGGGTGTGATTCATTGTGTAAGTAATGACTGGCATATTTGCTCCGAAATAGTTTCAGCCGATCACATCTGGCGAAGTTGGTCTTTTCTTCGATATCTAATCCACTTTTAATGCCAACTTTTTACACATAAATGAAATTATTTAATCCATTGATATTAAATGAGTTTGTTCAATACAAATTGAGGTTTCGCACCAATCAGACGCATATGACTGCAAAATGCAAAATACTTTTCCTATTTTTTCGCATTTTGCAGTCTCTGCTTAATGATTTTACTGAGAAATTGGCGTGTTATGCCAATGCTGTGGACTGGACTCTTGCCAGATCACTTCCATGCCCTGTTTTTGAATAACAGACGCCACCTGAACCGGGCTGCGTTCATCACTCACTGCAAATTGTTCCAGTTCTGGATGATCTTCGGCGTAGCCTCCCGGCTGGGTTTTCGAGCCTGCACTCATAGTCGTAATGCCTACCTGCATCAGGAAGTCACGGAACTCAGGTCCTTCCCGTGTAGACAGCGATAATTCCACTTCGGGATCGAATAACCGATAAGCGCAGATCAGTTGTAGTAACTGACGATCACTCATCGGGTTTTCCGGCTGGAAGCCGCCCGTGCAGGGGCGTAAACGTGGAAACGATATCGAGTAACGACTCTGCCAGTGGGTTTTACGCAGGTATTGCAAATGACGCGCCACCATCAGGCTATCGGTACGCCAATCCCCTAAGCCGAGCAACGCACCCAGCCCGATTTTATCTACCCCCGCCTCACCAAGCCGATCTGGCGTTTCCAGCCGCCAGCGGAAATCTTTCTTCTTACCACGCAGATGATGCTCGTCATAGGTCGGTTCATGATAGGTTTCCTGATAGACCATCACGCCATCGAGCCCCATGCTAACCAGCTCTCGATAATCATCAGTGGATAGTGGTTGTACTTCCATCATCAGATAAGAGACATACGGTTTGATGACGGGGAAAACCTGCCGGAAATAGTCCATGCCCGATTTGCGTTCATGTTCACCGGTCACCAACAACAGCGACTTGAAACCCATCTGACGAATGACCTGACATTCGCGATCAATCTCTTCTAGTGACAACACTTTGCGTTTGATCTTGTTGCTCATCGAAAAACCGCAATAGGTACAGTCATTGGCGCAGAGATTGGCCAGATAGAGCGGCAAATACATATTGATGGTGTTACCGAATCGCTGGCGGGTCAGTTTTTGCGATAGTTCGGTCATGGGTAGCAGGTATTTTTCTGCCGCTGGTGAGATAAGTGCGGCAAAATCGGCAAGTTCTCGTTTACCGCTGCGGGCTAAGCGGGCCAGTGCACGCTCCACATCAGCGTCGGTTTGCGCCAACACCCACGCCTGTTGTTCTCCCCAATCGAGCTTGGCCCATTCATCGTAGAAACTCATGCCAGTGTCTCCAAAAATGCCGCTAATGGGCTGGAGGCAATGGCTTGCTGGTTCACTGCACCCAGGCCACTTTCGTAAGCAATACGGCCAGCTTCCACTGCTATTTTGAACGCCCGCGCCATTGCAATCGGGTCGCCTGCCACGGCAATCGCAGTATTTACCAACACGGCATCAGCCCCCATTTCTAGCGCTGCTGCTGCATGTGATGGCGCACCAATGCCTGCATCCACAATTACTGGTACGTTGGCTTGCTCAATGATTATTTCCAGCATTGCCTTGGTGGAAAGCCCTTGATTCGAACCAATCGCCGCACCAAGTGGCATGACGGCGGCACAACCGACTTCTTCCAGACGCTTACACAACAGAGGATCAGCACCGCAGTAAGGCAGCACAACAAAACCCTGCTTGCAAAGTTCTTCTGCCGCTTTAAAGGTTTCTATCGGATCAGGCATCAGGTAACGCGGATCAGGATGAATTTCTAACTTCAGCCAGTTCGTGCCGAGCGCTTCGCGCGCCAGTTGTGCGGCGAAAATCGCTTCTTTTGCATTACGGGCTCCGGATGTGTTCGGCAGCAATTGCACGCCCATAGCCCGCAACGGCGCCAGAATTTGCAGGTCGGGTTCATCTAATCGCACACGTTTCAGTGCCAATGTGACAATTTGCGTTTCACTGGCCGTTAAGGCCTGTTGCATGATCTGAGCCGAGGCAAATTTGCCGGTACCGGTGAGTAAACGAGAGTTAAAGGTTTTATCGGCGATCTGTAATGGTAACGTCATGGTTAACCTCCAGCGATGGCGCGAAACAGATCCACGTCGTCGTGTTCAGAAAGATAAGTGTGGCTCCACTGGCTGCGTGGGATAACCTGTTGGTTTATCGCCACTGCAACACCGGCTTTCAGCTGATTTTGCGCGGATAACAGCGCTTCGAGACTGCAAGATGATTCGAGTTGCAGCGACTCGCCATTTAAGCGGATTTGCATGTCGGAAACTCCAGCGAAACAGAAGATGAAGCAGAAGAATGACAAACTGGGCAAGTCGGATCAGCCTGCGTTTTCAGGCGTTGCCACTGCAGAGTTCGGCCATCAAAGCGCTGTAAAATACCGGTTGGTCGCGGTAAATCACATAGCAATTGCATCGCCAATAGCGCTTGTGCCGTGCCCAACATACCGACCACTGGACCGACAATACCCGCTTCGCGGCAGCTCAATCCGGTCTCTTCATTAAGTGGAAACAGGCAGTGATAACAGGCAGTTTGTTGCGCCGGTTCAATCAATAATAGCTGCCCTTCCCAGCCTGTTGCCGCGGCGGTGATCAGCGGTTTTTGTGCACGAATACAGGCCGCATTCACACGCTGACGAGTAATCATGTTGTCTGAACAATCGAGCACTACATCCATTTGCGGGACGATTTCCGCCAATAAAGCTTCATCCACCGCAGGTAGACTTTGGTATTTAACGGCGGGATTCAACGCAGTTAGATGAGCACAAGCCGCTTTGGTTTTCGGTTGATGGCGATCGGCTGTGCGATACAAAACTTGCCGCTGCAGATTACTGCTATCAATGGTGTCACCATCGGCCAACCATAATTCACCGACACCGGTTGCCGCCAGATAAAGTGAAGCCGGAGAGCCCAACCCACCTAGGCCGACAATCAGCGCTTTGCTTTGTTTCAGTTTGAGCTGACCTGCTTCGCCGATTTCTTGCAGTAATATCTGTCGTCCGTAACGTAGAAATTCGTCATCAGAGAGCATATCAGTCATAAGCAACCGCCTCTGGTATATTCCCTTCCACCAGTCGTAACAGACGCTCAGTCGCCACTTGTGGATCAGAGGCTTTAGTAATGGCGCTCACCAAAGCAATACTGCCAACACCAGAAACTTGTACTTCTGGAACGCGTTCTTCAGAAATACCACCGATCGCAACAGTTGGAAAATCACTAGCAAGCGCCACATAGCGATCTAACCGTTGTAAACCTTGCGGTTGCGATGGCATCTCTTTGGTTTGCGTTGGGAATATATGACCTAACGCAATATAAGAAGGTTGTAAGGCAAACGCGCGGGCTAATTCAAAAAAGCCATGCGTAGAAATACCCAGTCGTAACCCAGCATCACGGATCGCATTCAGATCGGCGATTTGCAGATCTTCCTGCCCAAGATGCACGCCGTAGGCGCCATGCTTGACCGCCAATTGCCAGTAATCGTTGATGAACAATCGCGCCTGATACTGTTGACCCAGTTTTATAGCTTTTTCTATCTGCTGTTCCAGATCGGGTGTGCCCGGATCTTTCACCCGCAATTGCAGTGTTCTGACACCCCATTGCAGTAATTTTTCAATCCACTGCACCGAGTCCACAACCGGATATAACCCTAATTGGTGATCGGTCGCCGGAAAAGCAGCGACTGCCAGCGACGTTTCTAACTGCCAAACACCATTATTCTGCGTTACCCAGCGTGGTTGCGGAAAATCAATTGCCTGCTCTGGCCAGCCGACATGCGCGACCGGTCCCGGACCTTGCCCAATGCCTTGCGCTTGTCGCAAACCTTGCTGCACACAAGCTTTCGCCACGGCTAACGCATCGGTGATGTCATAACTTTGTGCCACCAACGCGGCAACTGCAGATGCCAATGTGCAACCCGTGCCATGTCCATGACGAGTCATGACTCGCTCTGATTCCATTACAAAGCGCTGCGTACCGTTCGAAAAATAATCGCGGGTGATTGCATCGTTGAAATGGCCGCCCTTGCAAAGCACAGCACTGACACCCAATTCACGTAGCTGCGTGCTGGCCGCTTCAAGTAATGACAACGGATAATCAGCAGATGAAAAATGATCGGTTGGCAATTGCAGTAGCCACACCAATTCATTCAGGTTCGGTGTGATCAGATCCAGCTGCGGTAACAATTTCGTCAGCAACGCCTCGCGGATGTCCTGCTCGGCCATATTACCGCCCTGACTGGTGATAACCACTGGATCGAGCACCACAAAACAGGCTTGTTTGGTTTTAAAATCCGCCAGCCAATCGGCCAATAACGCGACATGTTCAATGGTTGGCAGCAGACCAATTTTGATAGCCACCGGCTGTAAATCAGCCGCCAATACATCCAGTTGATCTCGCAGCATTTTGGCGGAAACCGCCTCGGCACTACGTAACGTGAGCGAGTTTTGTGCTGTTACGGAGCTTACCACCGGGCAAGCATGACCACCCAAATCGTGAATGGTCAGCAGATCTGCGGCGAGCCCTGCTCCGCCGCCACAGTCATTGCCAGCGATGCTCCAGACAATCGGGCGAGATGCCTGAGTGCGTAAGGAATCGCCATCCATTACTCCACCTCACGCGCCAGATACAGCTCGCTACCCTGTTCACGGAATGCCGCCGCTTGTTGTTGCATGCCAGAGGCAACTTCATCTTCCGCGTCAAACGCACCGTCTTTCGCCAGCTGACGAACTTCCTGACTGATTTTCATTGAGCAGAATTTCGGGCCGCACATTGAACAGAAATGGGCGACTTTACCCGATTCCTGCGGCAGATCTTCATCGTGATAAGAGCGTGCAGTTTCCGGATCAAGTGCCAGATTAAACTGATCTTCCCAACGGAATTCAAAGCGTGCTTTCGACATCGCATTGTCACGAATTTGCGCGCCAGGGAAACCCTTCGCCAGATCGGCTGCATGTGCTGCAATCTTGTAGGCGATTAAACCTTGTTTGACGTCTTCTTTATTAGGCAGGCCCAAATGCTCTTTTGGCGTCACATAACAAAGCATCGCACAGCCAAACCAGCCAATCATCGCCGCACCAATGCCGGAGGTGAAATGATCATAACCCGGTGCAATATCGGTAGTTAACGGGCCTAAGGTGTAGAACGGCGCACCGTGGCAATGTTTGAGCTGCTCATCCATGTTCTCTTTGATAAGGTGCATCGGCACATGACCCGGCCCCTCGATCATCACCTGCACGTCATATTCCCACGCCACTTGCGTCAGTTCACCCAACGTGCGCAGCTCGGAGAATTGGGCTTCGTCATTGGCATCAGCAATCGAGCCCGGACGCAAACCATCGCCCAGCGACAATGCGACGTCGTATTGTGCGCAGATCTCACAGATTTCCCGGAAATGGGTATACAGGAAATTTTCCTGATGATGCGCCAGACACCATTTTGCAATAATTGAGCCGCCACGCGACACAATGCCAGTCACTCGTTTTGCCGTCATCGGCACATAACGCAGCAACAAACCGGCATGGATGGTGAAGTAATCCACCCCCTGTTCCGCCTGTTCAATCAGCGTGTCACGCATCACTTCCCAGGTCAGATTTTCGGCAATGCCGTTTACTTTTTCCAGTGCTTGATACATTGGCACAGTACCAATCGGCACAGGGCTGTTACGTAAGATCCATTCACGGGTCGCATGGATGTGACGACCGGTCGACAGATCCATTACGGTGTCTGCGCCCCAGCGGGTTGACCAGATCAGTTTTTCAACTTCCTCTTCGATGCTGGAACTCACTGCCGAGTTACCGATATTGGCGTTAATTTTCACCAAGAAATTACGGCCAATGATCATCGGTTCGCTTTCAACATGGTTGATGTTGGCTGGAATAATCGCACGGCCTTCGGCTACTTCCTGACGCACAAACTCTGGCGTAATCCCCTTCTCACCTTCCGCCAGACGACGTTGATTCTCGCGGATCGCGATATATTCCATCTCAGGGGTAATGATGCCTTTACGGGCATAATGCAGCTGGCTCACACAATGCCCAGCTTTGGCTTTGCGGATCGGCGCCTGAACCGCCATTTTCGGTACTAATGCCAGCTGTTCAGCTTGGGCTCGGGTAAAGGCAGAGTTTGGTTCGTTGACTTCTTCGGTGTCGTTACGTTCCAAGATCCAGTTCAAACGCAGTGGTGCTAAGCCCTTGGTGACATCCACTTGCTGTTCGGGGTCGCCATATGCACCGGATGGGTCATATACCAACACTGGCGCATTCTCTTCAAAAATAGGCGCTTGTTTGGTGCCGCCAATTAATGAAGGGCTGAGGTTAATGCGACGCATCGGCACGCGGATATCCGGACGAGAACCTTCAATATATTCACGATCGGAATTAGGAAATGTTTGGGACGCTAATGTAGACAGATACTCTTTCGCTGATTCGCGGCGTTCACGGGAAGTTAGATTTTTCGACATAGCAAGCTCACCTTAAATAGAATTCGGATGGCTTGCCGGAAGTGGCGTTGAGAGGAGTTTTGCAGCAAAAGATCTTAAGAGATCTGGCGAGGAAACACTCTGATGAAGAACGATTCCTGAGCGCAACTCTTGTTTCCCTTCGCAGGTTCTAGCCTGATCAGGTTCAACGGATCCCGAATTAACGGTCTCAGCCCAAAGGGCACTCCGACAAGTGGTGGTTAGTATGAAACGATGGCGCGAGTTTGGCAACAATCAGATAACAATTGCTGATATACCCTTTGTACTTGAAGTTGCGGCGTTGTTGACTACGCTCACTCACCCCAATCACATAGTTTATCTATGCTCATGGGGATTCGTTCACTTGTCGCCTAGCCGCAATTCCAATTACTTTGGGTATAACTATTAATAACTATGAATTAGCGCGGAACGATCACGCGATGATGATAATAAAATCCGTCATCAAACAGCGGGCGTTCGTAACGAACTTCGACTTCTTTCACGATCGGCCACAGCTTGTGCTCGGTCGCGTTCATGACCGCAAACCGATATGGCATCTCACCAATTTTGCCTTCGCGAGATGGCGCTGTTGCACCAGAGACGGTAATGCTACGCCCTTTGGCATACAGCACCGGATCAAGCAACTGCGGGAAGACCGCAATAAAGCGACCCGGTGATTGTTCTGATTGTTGCGGTGTACCGTTATAGCTTAGTGGTAAATAAACCACTTCTACTTCTGTACCGGTGGCCAGATTACGGGTTTGCGCAATCACCCCACTCCATTTCACCAACCAACCTTGCGGATTATTGGGCTGCGCCATTTGGGAGAATTGCTGGCGGATCAGTACAGAGTCATCAGCATAATAGCCGGTATTGTTATTGGCGCAGGCAGTGACAAATAAGAGGAAAAACAGCGAGATCCACTTCATTTTGTTGTTCTCAGAAAGGAGTTTCATGCGTACATATCGACACGCAGCATTTGTTCAAGCTGACTGCGGCGATCTTGAAGGGCAACATCTTTATAAGCATAGATAGCCCGACTTTGTTTCGGGCTAGGTTGGTCGTAAGTTAATTTTTCTGCCGCCTCTTCCGCACCGGCAGCAAAAACCACGGATTCAGACTTGGTACTGCTCTGTTCAGCAGTTTCCTCACTGGCACGATCTTTCCCCGGATAGAGGTAACCATCCGGTCGGCTTAAACCTGTGATCGAAAGATTGCTAGCAGCTATATTCATAGAAAACGGGTTAACTTATCCTGTTCACTAATTATTCACGACCCGGCAGCTTTTTCCAAGTCACCTTATCACGTAAATATACGGGTGTAGCCAGAGATGGATCACAATACTCACCTGCCCGATACGCGGCAACCGCTTGTGGCAGCATATCCTGAGCCCATGGCAGATTTAATTCGACCTGATTCTCAGCTGGTAACAGGCTCAATTTCGTCGCTAATTCAGTATAGCTGGTGAATCCGGTGCCTACGGCAACACCGCCCGCTATTTTTGCTGTCACCGCGTGCAGAAGTTCGGCTGCTTGTTCCGGTAGAATAACTGCTTCCTCAAGCACCGACTGCATGCGCCCATCTTGCAACGTAAACGCGCCAAGATAGATTTCATTCATACGCGCATCTATTGCGGCAATGACCTTTTCCGCCTGCTGCCGACGGAAAGCGCCTTGAGCCAGCATCTGCAGCGTTGAAATGCCAATCAGTGGCACATTAGCACCATACGCCAAACCTTGTGCCGCACCAATACCGATACGCACACCGGTAAAAGAACCAGGGCCGCGGCCAAACGCAATGGCATCCAACCCTTGTAATGATGCGCCCGCTTCTGCCATTAATTCACTCACCATCGGAAGAATTAATCGGGTATGCCCTTGTGGTGCGACTTGTTCGCGGGTCAATACAGCATCGTTCCATAATAAGGCTGCAGAACAAGCTTCGGTGGCTGTATCAATCGCCAGAATTTTCATCAGTAATCGTCTCTTCTTGTAATAAGGCCGGTTGTAATAAGGCAGCCGGCTCAACCACCAGCATGTCCGGTATTGTCCAGAATTCACTTAAACGTGTTAGATCCCGACAACGCGGGATCGGCGGCAAACTTTTCAGGAATGCCGCGCCATAGGGTTTATTGACCAATCGCGGGTCACAGAGGATCAGGATACCACGATCCTGATAATCGCGGATCAATCGCCCAACTCCTTGCTTTAACACAATGACGGCTTCGGGTAATTGCAATTGCTGGAACGGATCGCCGCCTTGCAGACGGCAATCTTCCATGCGCGCTTTCAGTAATGGTTCATCCGGCGAAGTAAACGGTAACTTATCTATGATGACACACGATAACGCGGCGCCGCGCACATCGACCCCTTCCCAGAAAGACGAAGTCGCCACCAACACAGCATGTCCATCTGCCACAAAATCGGCCAAAATGCGCTGTTTATTATCATCACCTTGCACCAGCACTGTACGGTCGAGTTTATCGCGTAATACCTGTGCAATCTGATTGACGCTGTTGTAGCTGGTACACAGAAAAAAACAGCCGCCCGGTACTTGTTCAATCACCGGTAATAAACGCTCCGCCAGTTGCGTGGCACGCTGATAATTTGACGTATCCGGTAAATTTCGCGGCACACACAGCAATGACTGATGCTTGTAATCAAACGGGCTATCTAACAGACAGGTATCGGCATCTTCCACGCCCATGCGCTGTGAGAAATAATTAAATTCCTCCCCGACGGTGAGCGTCGCGGAAGTGAAAATCCAGCTACAACCGACCCGCATCACCTCTTGCGCAAAACGTTCCGCGATGGAAAGTGGTGTTACGTTTAAAGTGAAATGGCGTTTGGTGGTTTCATACCAATACGCGGCCCCAACTTCCGAGATCGCCGTGACATGATCGACTGCGGTCAGAAAGCCGGTTAACCGTTCAAAACAATTATTGATCTGCTCACCACGCCCGAGTGCCAATTTACAAACGTCGTAGCAAAATTTGATGGTTTCTTTCAGGCGTTGTAAATCACGCTGCATGGCCGGTTGCGCCAGAATATCACGCAGATTGCCACGGGAAGGCTCCACGCCAAACGACAAGCGCATTGCCTGACAATCTTGAATCAAACGATCCGCCGCTTTGCCCAGTTGCGCCATATCTTTGGCTTCCAAGCGGTAAGCCAGACGTAATTCTTCAGCGACATCAGACAGTTGGCGGCTGGAAAGTGATTCCCCAAAATACTGGCTGGCAATATCAGGTAATTGATGCGCTTCGTCGAAGATATACACATCAGCATCGGGCAGCAATTCACCAAACCCCGTGTCTTTGACCGACATATCAGCAAAAAACAGATGATGATTGATCACCACCACCTGAGCATCAAGCGCTTTACGTCGTGCTTTGACCAGAAAACAGGTTTCATAATCGGGGCATTCGCGACCTAAACAGTTGTCATTAGTGCTGGTAACAAACGGTAAAATGGGGGCTTGTTCCTGTAACCCCGGAATATCAGCGACATCACCACTGAGGGTTCGCGCCTTAAAATTACGCACCTTCGGCAAATCGGCAAACACGTCTGCAGCCAGAAAGTGCATTTCCTGCTCCAGCAACGCTAAACGATAGGTACAAAGATAGTTTGAACGCCCCTTCAACTGAGCGACCGGTTTACCGTATTGCATAGCTAATAGCAGGGTCGGCAGATCGCGCTCGTAAAGCTGATCTTGCAGGGCTTTAGAACCGGTACTGATGATGACGCGCTTACCACTGTCTAAGGCAGGCACCAGATAGGCAAATGTTTTTCCAGTGCCGGTTCCGGCTTCCACCAGCAAACGACCTGCACTCTTTATCGTTTTACTGACCGCATCTGCCATATGAACCTGAGCTTGGCGCGGCGCAAAACCAGGTATTGTCTTTGCAAGCAGACCGTTTTCAGCAAAATAATCGATATCCAACGGGAATCCTGATACGAAATAGTGATGTAACAATTATATGGGAATTACATATGTGACAGGAATAACAACTCGAACAATACAGAAGATTCTACAGAGGACATTCGGTCAACATCATGCGAATCTCTAATGGCGCGCGCGATACACGACACAAAAAATGAGCTAATGTAGTTTACTGTATATTTTGTGGCCAAGACTTAACTGGTTTTAAAAAGAGGTAATCGCTATGGTGAATCCTTTGGAGCAACAACTGTTTGCACTGGACAAGGATGAGTTTAAGCAAGAGATCGTTCACCATCTTCGCACCACACTGGGCACCAGTGAAAAGAAAGCAAGCAAACAAGCATGGTGGATGGCAACCTGCGCCACTATCAATCAGATGCTGTTCGACCGACTGACCAGCACACAACAGACTCACTTCAAGAAAGACACGCGTGCCGTGCACTACTTTTCAGCCGAATTCCTGATGGGACGACTGACCGCCAATAACTTGCATAATTTGGGTCTGTATAAAGTTTGTGAAGATGCGCTGAAAGACTTAGATCTGGAGTTAACTGACCTGTGCGAACACGAACCGGATATGGCGCTCGGTAACGGCGGTTTGGGTCGTTTGGCTGCCTGTTTTATTGATTCACTGGCAACGCTGGGTTATCCCGCACTAGGTTATGGCCTGCATTATGAGCATGGCTTGTTCCGTCAGGAGATCCGCGATGGCCGTCAGGTTGAACGTCCTGATTCATGGCGTGAATATGGCAACCCGTGGGAAATTTGCCGCCCGGAATCGGTGCAGGAAATTCCACTCTACGGTTATGTCGAAACTGTGTTTGGCGAAGATTGCAAAGTACGTAAAGTATGGCACCCAGGCCGCGTGATCAAAGGTGTACCTTGGGATATTCCGATCGTGGGCTTTGGTGCTCAGACCGTCAACATTCTGCGTTTGTGGGAATCTCGCGCTTCTGAATTCTTTGATTGGGATGTCTTTAACCACGGTGGTTATATCGACTCGCAGAAAGAAAAAGCCGAAGCAGAAACTATTTCCAAAGTACTTTATCCGAATGATGAAACCGAAGCGGGTAAAGAGCTGCGCCTGGTGCAGCAATATTTCTTCTGCGCCTGTTCCTTGAAAGACATTATGCGTCGATACAAACGTACGCATACCGACTTCAAAGACTTTGCTGCGCAAATTGCGGTGCAGCTGAACGATACGCATCCGACGATCGCCATTCCTGAACTGATGCGCCAACTGATCGACGATGAAGGTCTGGAATGGGAAGCGGCATGGAGTATTTGTAAGCAAGTATTCTCTTACACCAACCATACCTTGTTGCCGGAAGCCCTTGAAACCTGGCCGGTTTACCTGTTTGAAAAGGTATTACCACGTCATCTTGAGATCATTTATGAAATCAACGCTTACTTCCTGAAAAATGAAGTTGAAGTGAAATGGCCAGGTGACAATGATGTGAAACGTAAACTTTCTATCATTGACGAAGGTAACCCACGTCGTGTGCGTATGGCGAACCTTTGTGTTGTGACTTCACACAAAGTAAATGGCGTGGCGGAAATCCATTCCAAGCTGGTGAAAGAAGATCTGTTCCCAGAATTTAATGCGCTTTGGCCAGATAAATTCTGCAACGTCACCAACGGTGTCACCCCGCGTCGCTGGTTGCTTTCTTGTAATCAGGAGCTGGCTGATCTGTTTACCGACACTGTCGGTACCGAATGGCCATTAAATCTGGATGCGCTGCAAAAGCTAACCCAACATGCGGATGATGCAGCATTCCAGAAGAAATTCATGGATATCAAACGCCACAACAAAGAAAAACTGGTTAAAGTCATTAAGGCAGAAACCGGTATTGAAGTGAGTGCTGAGGCTATTTTTGATATTCAAATCAAACGTCTGCATGAGTACAAACGTCAACAGTTAAACCTGCTGCACATTTTAGTGCTCTACCGTCGTCTGTTGCTGAACCCAGAATATGACATGCACCCACGTGTATTCCTCTTCGGTTCAAAAGCAGCACCGGGTTATCGGGTGGCCAAAGACATCATTTATGCCATCAATAAAATTGGTGAACGCATTAATGCTGATCAGCGGATCAACGGCAAACTGAAAGTCGTGTTTATGCCAAACTATCGCGTCAGTCTGGCAGAAAAACTGATCCCGGCAGCCGATGTTTCGGAACAGATCTCAACCGCCGGTTATGAAGCGTCTGGGACTGGTAACATGAAACTGGCGATGAACGGTGCTATCACGATCGGTACATTGGATGGTGCCAACATCGAGATCGCTGAAGAGGTGGGCGAAGATAATTGTGTGATCTTCGGTTTAGATGTTGAAGAAGTGAAAAGCCTGAAAGCGCAAGGTTATAACCCTTGGGATTATTACTATGCGAACCCAGAAATCAAATCCGCTCTGGATTGGCTGGACACCGACTACTTCACACCGGGTCACCCGGGTGAGCTGCAATCGATCAAAAAATCACTGCTCGATTGGGGCGACACTTATCTGACACTCGCCGATTTTGCTTCTTACGATGCAGCCCATAAGCGTATCGACACACTGTATCGTGATAAAGCAGGCTGGGCCAAAATGGCGATCATTAATGCTGCATCAGTGGGCAAATTTAACTCTGACCGCTCGATTCAGGATTATGTTCGTCAAATCTGGCATCTGGAGCCATGTAACATCGCTTGATTGCACCATAAGCGTAATCAAACCTCATGATTGCCTAAGCCATCGCCCTCTGCGGTGGCTTTTTTTATCTTTTCCTATCAAAAATCAGCAGATTATTTGACCTGTTTTTCTCCTCGTTACGTAAATAGCTATTAATCGTTAAATGTTTGTTTATTTTTTGACATTCAGGAGCCGGAGTGGCACAACAATAGCTACAGAATATTCGGAATGTGTTTTTTTGTACCAGATGGCACTGCTTAATGGTCGGCAACTACAGGATTTATGAAGACTTTCTGACACCATTGGCAAAATGTCGTCTAGGCTTACAAATGAAACAGATGCATGTAGCCCCATCACAAATGGGACTCATCTCAGTATTGGGGGAGAAGCTATGGGTATTTTTGATCATTATCAGCGCCGTTACGAAGCTGCCAGAGAAGAAGAATACACACTTCAGGAATTTCTGGAGTTGTGCCGTAATGACCGTTCTTGCTATGTCTCCGCTGCAGAGCGCCTGTTGCTGGCTATTGGTGAACCAGAAATGGTCGATACCGCACTGGAACCGCGTCTCAGCCGGATTTTTTCTAACCGCATATTGTCACGTTATCCAGCGTTCAAAGATGACTTCTACGGTATGGAAGAAGCCATCGAGCAGATCGTGGCCTATCTGAAACATTCGGCTCAAGGGCTGGAAGAGAAGAAACAGATCCTGTATCTGTTAGGTCCGGTCGGGGGCGGTAAATCATCGCTGGCGGAAAAATTAAAAGCATTGATGCAACGGATACCAATTTATCGCATCAAGGGTTCTCCGGTGAACGATCACCCATTTTGCCTGTTTGATGTCAATGAAGACGGCAAAATTCTTGAGCAGGAATATGGCATTCCAAAACGCTACCTGAAAAATATCATGTCGCCTTGGGTTGCTAAACGTCTGCATGAATTTGGTGGTGACATCAGCAAATTCAAAGTAGAAAAAGTTTACCCATCCATTCTGGATCAGATTGCGATTGCCAAAACAGAACCTGGCGATGAAAACAATCAGGATATTTCTGCGCTGGTCGGTAAAGTCGATATTCGTAAACTGGAGCATTATGCCCAGAACGATGCCGATGCTTACGCTTACTCCGGCTCCTTATGCCTTGCCAATCAAGGCTTAATGGAATTTGTGGAAATGTTCAAAGCACCGATCAAAGTGCTGCATCCGTTACTAACTGCTACTCAGGAAGGCAACTATAACGGCACCGAAGGGCTTTCCGCCCTGCCCTTTGATGGCATTATTTTGGCGCATTCCAACGAATCAGAATGGCAGCAATTCCGTAACAACAAAAACAATGAAGCCTTCCTTGACCGTGTTTATATCGTCAAAGTGCCTTATTGCTTGCGCGTTTCGGAAGAGATGCACATTTACGAAAAACTGCTGATGCACAGCGAACTGACACAAGCCAAATGCGCCCCAGGCACGCTGGAATATCTGGCACAGTTCAGCATTCTGTCTCGCCTCAAAGAGCCAGAAAACTCCAGCATCTACTCGAAGATGCGGGTGTATAACGGCGAAAGCCTGAAAGACACTGATCCGAAGGCGAAGTCTTATCAGGAATACCGCGATTATGCCGGTATTGATGAAGGCATGTCCGGCCTGTCGACTCGTTTTGCCTTTAAGATCTTGTCGCGGGTATTTAACTTCGACCACACTGAAGTAGCCGCGAATCCGGTACATCTGTTCTACGTGCTGGAGCAACAGATCGAGCGTGAACAATTCCCACAAGAGTTGCACGATCGTTATCTGGAATTCATTAAAGGCTTCCTTGTGCCTCGGTATGTGGAATTTATCGGTAAAGAAATACAGACCGCGTATCTGGAGTCTTACTCAGAATATGGTCAGAACATTTTCGATCGCTACGTAACGTATGCTGATTTCTGGATCCAGGATCAGGAATATCGTGACCCTGAAACCGGCCAGCTGTTTGATCGCAGTTCATTAAACAGCGAGCTGGAAAAAATCGAGAAACCAGCCGGCATCAGCAATCCAAAAGATTTCCGTAACGAGATTGTCAACTTCGTGCTGCGTGCACGTGCGAACAATGCCGGTCGGAATCCGAACTGGACCAGCTATGAAAAACTGCGTGCTGTGATCGAGAAGAAAATGTTCTCTAACACCGAAGACTTGTTGCCGGTGATCTCGTTCAACACCAAAACATCGGCCGATGAGATGAAGAAACATGAAAACTTCGTCGAACGGATGATGGAAAAAGGTTACACCCGCAAGCAAGTTCGCCTGCTCTCCGAGTGGTATCTGCGTGTACGCAAATCCACTTAGTGGATGAGGAGATCAAAGCTATGGTCCATTTCATCGACAGACGATTGAATGGTAAAAACAAAAGTGCGGTGAACCGGCAACGGTTCATCCGCCGCTATAAATCGCAGATAAAAAAGGCCGTATCTGATGCGGTGGCGAAACGCAGCATTCAAGATATTGAAAGCGGCGAGAACATTCGCATTCCGACCAAAGACATTACTGAACCCACTTTTCATCAAGGGAAAGGTGGACACCGTGAAATGGTACATCCGGGTAATGACCGATTTGTGACCGGAGAACATATCGATCGCCCGGAAGGTGGTGGCGGTAAAGGTGGCGGCGGCAGCGGTGATGCCAGTGACAGCGGCGAAGGTGCCGATGAATTTACCTTTGAAATTTCGAAAGATGAATATCTTGATCTGCTGTTTGACGATCTGGAACTCCCGAATATGGAGAAAAACCAGATCACCAAACTGGTAGAAACAAAAAATGTGCGCGCCGGTTACACCGCCAATGGTGTGCCGACTAACATCAACATTGTGCGCTCATTACAAAACTCACTGGCCCGTCGCGTGGCTTTGCAGACCGGTAAAAAACGCCAGTTAGCCGAATTGGAAGAACAGTTAGCTGCATTGGGTAACACCGAAGAAGATGCCAGCGAACGGCTGTTACTGGAAAAAGAAATTGCTGAATTGAAACGCCGGATCGAGGCAGTTCCTTTCATCGATACCTTCGATCTGCGCTTTAATAATTTCGTGAAGCGGCCAGTGCCGTCCAGTCAGGCGGTGATGTTCTGTCTGATGGACGTCTCCGGCTCCATGGATCAACCAACCAAGGATATGGCAAAACGCTTTTATATCCTGCTCTATCTGTTCTTAACCCGAACTTATAAAAACGTTGAGGTGGTCTTTATTCGCCACCACACGCAAGCGAAAGAAGTGAACGAACACGACTTCTTCTATTCACAGGAAACCGGCGGCACTATTGTTTCCAGCGCGCTGGAATTGATGAGCGAGATCATGCATAGCCGTTATCCGGCCAGTGAATGGAATATCTACGCAGCACAGGCTTCTGATGGTGATAACTGGGCAGATGACTCACCGCATTGTCGCAAGTTATTGGAAGATCAAATCATGCCGTGGGTTCGTTATTTCTCTTACATCGAAATAACCACTCGGGCACATCAAAGCCTGTGGTTCCAATATGAAGAGCTGGCTAAACAGTTCCCTCATTTTGCTATGGAGAATATTCGCAAACAGGAAGATATCTATCCGGTGTTCCGCGAACTATTTAAAAAACAAGCCGCCTAGAGCAGGAGGGAGCATGAGCGAAGCCGAAGCCATGGTTAAAGAGGCCAGCAGAGTAACCCTGCCCGATGGGCCAGACTGGACCTTTGAATTACTGGATATTTACCAGAAAGAGATAGCGCGCGTCGCCAAACATTACCGACTCAGCGCTTACCCCAACCAAATTGAAGTCATTACCGCAGAACAGATGATGGATGCTTACTCCAGTGTCGGTATGCCGATTGGTTATCACCACTGGTCTTTTGGTAAAAAATTTATCTCCACCGAACAACATTACAAACGTGGCCAGATGGGGTTGGCCTATGAAATTGTCATCAACTCCGACCCTTGCATCGCCTATTTAATGGAAGAAAACAGCATCACCATGCAAGCGTTGGTGATCGCCCATGCCAGCTATGGACACAACTCGTTCTTCAAAAATAACTACCTATTTAAGACTTGGACCGACGCCAGTTCCATCATCGATTATCTGGTGTTTGCCCGCAATTACATCACTCAGTGTGAAGAAAAATATGGCATTGATGAGGTCGAAAGCCTGTTAGATGCCTGTCATGCCTTGATGAGTTACGGCGTCGATCGCTATAAACGACCACAAAAATTGTCATTATCTGAAGAGCGTCGCCGGCAAAAACGCCGTGAGGAATATCTGCAAAGTCAGGTCAATGAACTATGGCGTACATTACCGAAACGCCGGCAGCAGGAAGATGATGCATTATTAGGGCAACGCTACCCGACCGAACCAGAAGAAAATATTCTCTATTTTCTGGAAAAAAATTCCCCTTTGCTAGAGCTGTGGCAGCGGGAAATCATTCGCATCGTGCGTAAAATCAGCCAGTATTTTTACCCGCAAAAACAAACGCAGGTGATGAATGAAGGTTGGGCAACCTTCTGGCATTACACCATTCTCAATCACTTGTATGACGAGGGAAAACTGAGTGACCGGTTTATGTTGGAGTTTCTGCATAACCACACCAACGTCGTTGCGCAACCGCCCTATAACAGCCCTTATTATTCCGGCATCAACCCGTATGCGCTGGGCTTTGCCATGTTTCAGGATCTACGCCGGATTTGCGAAAACCCGACCGAAGAAGATCGGGCTTGGTTCCCTGATTACGCGGGGAGTAACTGGTTAGATACCTTGCACTATGCTATGGAAAACTTTAAAGACGAGAGTTTTATCAGCCAGTTTTTAAGTCCGAAAGTGATGCGTGATTTCCATCTGTTTGCCATCGAAGATGACGATCAGAAAGACTTCATTGAAGTTGCAGCAATTCACAATGAAGAAGGTTATCGCAAGCTACGACACAAGCTGTCAGCGCAATATAACCTTGGTGAACATGAACCCAATATTCAGGTGTATAACGTCGATCTGCGTGGCGATCGCACCCTTACCTTGCGCTATTACGCCAACAACCGCATTCCGTTGGCTGATTCTGCACAGGAGGTGATGAAACACCTGCATCACATCTGGAAATTTGATGTTGTTTTAGAGCAAGAAAACCCAGATGGGCAAGTGTTGCAAATTGCCACCACCAAAAAAGCGGCTCACATCTGACACCTGCAACCCAAACCGTTTATAGCGTTTAAACTGCGCTATAAGCGGTTTTTTCTTTTAATTTCCGCCAGCGCAAGTTTCGCATTACGTCACAGTCTGAGCTAACCCAGCATTTATATTACGTTTTTTGACTATGCTTATATTGAAAACCGCATTCCTGACCTTATTTTAACATCATCATTTACTGTAACAGGTGCGTGATATGAGCATTGAAAAAGAATCACCAGTGATAGAAGAACATCCTAAAACCGGACTGATCGTCCCTGGTCAGGAACGACCAGCTCAGCTTTACATTCTTCCCATTCAAGGTCGCCCTTTCCTGCCGGCACAAGTTTTACCGGTACAAATTCAGGCTAACCCTTGGGGCAAAACTATTGAACGTGTCGCCCGAACAGCCCATAAAATGGTCGCATTGTTCAGAATTGGCGACGACGTCAGCGATGCCATTCCGCTAAAAGATATCGTTCCTAAAACCGGCTGTGCCGTGCGCATTTTGCAAGCCAGCAGTGGTGAAGGCGAGATCCAATTCGTGGCAGAAGGGGTTCAACGAGTTGAAATTGTTAATTGGCTTACAGACAAACCACCCTATCTGGTCGAAGTCCGCTATATGGAAAATGACCAATCTGAATCAGAAACTGAAATCAAAGCCTATGCCATGGCACTGATCGGCGCTTTGAAAGAACTGCTGCCGATCAACCCGCTATACAGCGAAGAGCTGAAGCACTATATGAACCGTTTCAGCCCGAATGATCCTTCCCCTCTGGCTGATTTAGCTGCTGCCATCACCACAGCCAGTGCCGAAGAATTACAAGAGGTGCTGGACACCTCGCTGTTGATCCCACGCATGAAAAAGTCGCTGGCGATCCTGAAAAAAGAGATTGAGGTTGCCAAGCTGCAAACGCAGATCCGTGAGGAAGTAAACAAAACCATCAGTGAACGACAACGCGAATTCTTTTTGCATGAACAACTAAAAGTGATCCAAAAAGAATTAGGCTTAGAAAAAGACGATAAAACGGCGGAAGTGGAAAGTTTTCATGCCCGGATGAAAGATAAAAAAATACCACCAACCGTACAGAGTCGTTTTGATGAAGAGCTGAAAAAACTGCAAATTCTAGAAACCGGATCGCCGGAATATGCGGTAACGCGAAACTATCTCGACTGGATCAGCCAAGTACCGTGGGGCGTTGAAAAAGAGCAGCGCATCGATTTGAAAAAGGCGCGTAAAATCTTAGACCAAGACCATGATGGCCTGAATGATGTGAAAGATCGCATCATCGAATTTCTGGCGGTGGGTGCGTATAAAAATGCCATCAGTGGCGCCATTATGCTGCTGGTTGGCCCACCTGGTGTGGGTAAAACCTCGATTGGTCATTCGATTGCCAACAGCTTAGATCGCCCGTTCTTCCGCTTTAGTGTGGGTGGTATGCGCGATGAAGCCGAGATCAAAGGCCATCGCCGCACCTATATTGGTGCAATGCCGGGCAAAATTGTGCAGGCATTAAAAGAGTGTCAGGTGATGAACCCAGTCATTATGCTGGATGAAATCGATAAGATCGGCATCAGCCATCAGGGCGATCCGGCCTCTGCATTGCTGGAAACACTCGACCCTGAGCAAAACATTAACTTCCTCGACCACTATCTTGATTTGCGTCTGGATCTGTCAAAATGCTTGTTTATCTGCACAGCAAATACGCTCGATTCGATCCCGACACCGCTATTAGACCGTATGGATACCATCCGCCTATCCGGTTATTTGGCAGAAGAAAAACTGGCTATTGCCCGTCATCATCTCTGGCCACGCCAGTTGGAACATGCGGGAGTTCCTAACGGCAAACTAAAGATCACCGATGCGGCCATAAAAGGCATCATCAATGGGTATGCCCGTGAAGCCGGTGTACGTAATTTGGAAAAACAGCTGGCGAAAATTGTGCGTAAATCTGTCGTTGAACTGCTAAACGAAGATGCCAAAGAGATCAATGTCAAAGCCAGCGGACTAGAACATTATTTGGGCAGCCCAGTATTCCGTAAAGAGAAAAATCTGAGCGGTGTGGGCATTATCACCGGCTTGGCATGGACATCTCTCGGTGGTGCCACCTTGCCGATAGAAGCCAGTGTTGTTCACCAACAAGGCCGGAGTTTTAAACTAACCGGCCAGTTAGGCGATGTGATGAGAGAGTCCGCAGAGCTGGCCTATAGCTTTATCAGCAGCCATTTACGCGAGCTGGGAGCTGATCCGCAGTTTTATGACCGCGCCGCCATTCACCTGCATGTGCCAGAAGGGGCAACGCCCAAAGATGGGCCCAGTGCAGGTATCACAATGGCCAGCGCCCTGCTCTCTTTGGCGTTAAACCGGGCGCCAGTGAAGGGCTTTGCCATCACCGGTGAATTAACGTTGACGGGGCATGTTCTGGCCATTGGCGGGGTTCGCGAAAAAGTCATTGCCGCCAAACGACTCGGTATTCACCAAATCATCGTGCCGGAAGCCAATCAGGGGGATGTGGAAGAACTACCGGAATATGTGAAAGAAGGCGTCACATTCCACTTTGCCAGTCAGTTCCGTGACGTCGCAAAACTGCTTTTTCCTGTGCAATAATCGACCAGAGCAGCGATCGTTATCGCTGCTCTTTCGCCTTAAACAATGTGTCTCGATTCAGCAACGATCTTGTTCACAAAATGAACAAGTATTTCCCATATAGCTCTGTTTTTTCTCTAGAGTTGTTCATTAGTACCCTATTGGGGCGTTTTTTCTGTTTGTTCAATGAACTTTTTTATTTCAAGTATTGTCAAATTTAACGGTACTTACTGCAAGAGGAAGAGCGGCCATGCAAAGAGTTGACTATACCCGGATCAAATCCCACGTATTCGACACCCTCGAGGGCTACAACTCACCTTACCAAGAAGCCAAAAAGATGTGCGTACAAAGTGGCTATCCGTTTGGTGTAAGGGAAGAGCAGATGGTATCTAACGCCATCAGTGAATTTCACGGCTGGCGTGACAGTTTACCTGAAATCTAAAACTGCCTTAAATCCAGAGCCGGATTACAACATTTCTTCAGCCCGCAATCGCGGGCTTTTTATTGCGCAAAATAAAAAACCAGACAGTAAATCTTACTGTCTGGTGTCTGTCATTTGGGGTGAACAGCAAATGGGAATAACGCTTAAATTAGAAAGCCGCCTGATATAACGCCAGCAACTCTTCTTTAGACGCAATACGCGGTGCACAGCCGGAACATGGATCAGCTTGTGCAGCATCAACCCAGCCCGCTAAATCTGATTGTTGAATACCGAGTGCACTCAAACCAGCTGGAATACCTACCGTTTCAGAGAGTGCACGGATCGCACCAATCGCTGCTTTCGCGGCTGCAGGAACAGTCATGTTATGTGTGTCAACACCCATCGCAGCAGCAATTTCTGCAAAGCGTGCTTCTTTTACTTCTAAATTAAATTCACACACGACAGGCAGAATGATCGCATTACAGACACCGTGTGGCAAATTGTGCGTAGCGCCCGGCTGATGCGCCAGCGAATGCACATAACCCAAGCCTGCACTGTTGAACGCCATACCAGCCAGGAACTGGCCATGCGCCATCATTTCACGTGCTTTAATGTCTTTACCATTGGCTACGGCACGAGGCAGATATTCGCTGATCAAGCTGATAGCCGCTAACGCTGAGTGATCAGTCAATGGATGTGCGCCGATAGAAACATAAGCTTCAACTGCGTGCGTCAATGCATCCATGCCGGTTGCCGCGGTGACTGCCGCAGGTAAACCCAACATCAGCAATGGATCATTCACCGCAATATCAGGGATCAAAGCGCTATCGATGATGACCATTTTCACTTTACGACGCGTGTCGGTGATCACCGCATTGCTGGTGACTTCGGCAGCGGTACCCGAGGTGGTGCTGACACAGACCAAGAATGGCCCTACTTTGCTGACTTTACCGATACCTTCAAAGTCATAAATGGCTTTATCAGGGTTGGCGACCATTGCACGCACCGCTTTCGCGGTATCCATCGCACTGCCACCACCAAAACCAATCAGAAAATCACATTTTTCCTGTTGATAAGCAGCAAAAGCAGCATCTGCGACTTTATCCGTTGGGTTTGCCAACACACCATCAAACAGAACAGGGGAAAAACCCGCATCACGCAATGAGCTGATTAAACCATCTAACAGACCGATTTTGAGCAGGGCTTGCTCGGTGACGATCAGAGGACGACGGATCGATTTATTGACCAAGTGAGACACGAGATCAAGTAACGCATTTTCACCAGAGAGGCTGATTTGAGGTAAACAAAGTGCAAAGGCCATAGCAGAGTTCCTATTTCCATGTGTTTAATAGGGATATGCTAAAATTTAAAACTCTGGTAGACCTTAATTAATTAGCCATTCAAAAAATTTTTATGGCTATTTTTTCAAGATAATTTATAACGTTTACGATATTGCATTGGTGTGACATTAAATGCCTGATGGAATTTACTGGAGAAATAATTACTGTCGTTAAATCCACATGAAAATGCAATATCTGTCACAGCATCTTGCGTGTGACTTAAAAAATAGGATGCCTGACATAAACGAACACGACCCAAATAGTTATTCGGGGTTAAACCAGTATATTCCTGTAACTTACGATTCATGGTTCGTAATGGAATGCGAAATTTATCAGACATGTCCGACCAATTAATTTCATATTGATAGTGTTCATTAATGTAATTAACTAACGCATGCAGATTATCAATATCCTCTTTTTCTTCATACTGACTCAATTTTCTAGAGCGAGAAAAGGTTATCGCCAGTTGTGATAGTAACGTCTCTATCATTAATCTTGAATATTGGTCTTTCCGTTCATTCTCTGCACTAATTTGTTCAAGCAATGCCTCTGCTTGGCATTGGATCTGATTGCGAACAACAAACTGTCCTGTTTGAGAACTACATGACTCATTTAATAGCTCGAGTAATGTTTTTGAATTTAATTCCGAAGGCATGAACAAAACATTGGTCAGGCAAAGATTATCGAGTTGATCAAAATAATGTGATTCATCTTCATCTTTCAGATAAAGCACACTGCCTTTGCTAACGTGCGTTGCCTTGCCATCACAGATATGAATACCGCAGCCTGATTTTACCAGCACCAATTCATGAAAATCATGGCTATGCTCAGGAAATGGCTCTTGAGGAATTCTTGGCAAGACATTGATAATTCTATCATTAATGAAGAATTCTGAATGATTTAGTTTTTGCATGCTCCCTCCGGCCCACGTGGCTATCTCGTGGCGCAAGGCGTTAAATTGGTTAGATTTTCTTATAATGTCAAACGACTAAAGAGAATGCTGTGATCATTTTCACTAAAAATTTTTGCTCCAATTTTTGGCAGTTTTTAAGATTTATAGAAATAAATATGACCTAGTTCACAAATCCATTCTCTGTATAGGGTTTCTTGATTTTTATGCCATGAATTAATTAATCGTGGCATAGAAAAAAAGGTCTCTCGACAGTCGAAAACTTAGAGTGGCAGCATCTAATTTAATGGAGTTGCCACGATGACAATTAATATTGCAGCTATCGATCTCGGCGCTTCCAGCGGTCGAGTGATGCTCGCCAAATACACGGAAGATGCAAAGTTACTTAAATTAAAAGAGATCCATCGCTTCCCGAACAACATGATTAAAAAAGAGGGTCATGATTGCTGGGATATTGAAGCGATTTATCAGAATATTTTATTTGGTTTAAATCAAATAGACGCTGACGGTATTAAATTAAACTCGATTGGTATTGATTCATGGGGCGTTGATTTTGTTTTATTAGATAAGCAAGGTGAAATGCTTGGTTTACCTGTCGCCTATCGTGATAGTCGCACTGATAATGTACCTGAACAGGTAATGAAAAAAGTAAGCCGTGCTGAAATTTATCAACGCACTGGCATTCAATTTCAAAAATTCAATACGCTGTATCAAATTCAGGCGTTAATTAATGAAAACCCTGCGTGGTTACCACAAGTCGATAAATTATTACTGATCCCAGATTATTTACATTATCGTTTGTGTGGCCAAACCAGCTGTGAATATACCAATGCCAGCACCACGCAGATGCTGAATGCGAAAAATAAAGAATGGGATGCTGAAATTACCGCGGCCATTGAACAAGCCCGCCATTGGCTGCAACCCATCACGCCACCTGGCACGGTGATCGGTAAATGGATCAGCCCGTCAGGTCATGCCGTGCCGGTGATTCCACCCGCAACGCACGACACCGGCTCGGCCATTGTGGCGACACCACTGACCAGCTCAAAATCAGCGTATATCAGCTCTGGCACTTGGTCGTTGGTGGGCATTGAAAGCCACTACCCAGTGACCTCGAAAGAGGCATTGGCCGCTAACCTGACCAACGAAGGCGGTGTTGAACGCACTTACCGCATCTTAAAAAATGTCATGGGTCTATGGTTGCTGCAAGGTTTGCAAAAAGAGCTCAGCAACTTGAGTTTTGCCGACCTGACGACACTGGCCGAAGATGCCGCGCCATTCCAATATTTGATCAACCCGAATGATGAACGCTTCTTAAATCCAGCCTCAATGCAGAAAGAGATCCAAGCATTCTGCTTGGAGACTCGCCAAGGCTGCCCGACCCTGCCCAGCGAAATTGCCCGCTGCATTTTTGACAGTTTGGCGCTGTTCTACCGCGTGGTGATCGATGAGTTGGAAGAGGTCTCTGGTCGCCCTATCGACACCATTCATATCGTGGGTGGCGGCTCTAAAAACCAACTACTCAATCGCTTATGTGCCGACATTTGCCAGCGCGACATCGTGACCGGCCCGATTGAAGCATCAGCGCTGGGCAACATCACCTATCAACTGAAAGGGCTGGGCGTGTTGGCTGATTTAAAAGCCATTCGCTCGGTGATCAAACACAACTTTATCGGTGAGCACCTGACACCGAATTCCATTCCGCAATTAGAAACTCATTGGCAGCGTTTTTTGAAACTTTGCTCCACCAAAACGCAATCACAATCTGCAAAAACAAAGGAAGTAGCATGAACCCAAATATTGAAGCCGCATTTGTATTGGCTAAACAACAATTCGCTGAACTCGGTGTTGATGTCGATGCCGCCATCAGTGCACTGGACAATATTCCTGTCTCCATGCACTGCTGGCAAGGCGATGATGTTGCTGGTTTTGAAGCCAGTGCGGGTGCTTTGACCGGCGGTATTCAGGCTACCGGTAACTACCCAGGTAAAGCGCGTAATGCCGAAGAACTGCGCCAAGATTTGGAATTGGCGATGTCGTTAATTCCAGGCGCCAAACGTCTGAATCTGCATGCTATCTATTTGGAATCAGAACAGCCTGTTGCGCGTGACCAGATCAAACCAGAGCATTTTGAAAACTGGGTGAAATGGGCCAAGAAAATGCGCATTGGTCTGGATTTCAACCCAAGCTGCTTCTCACACCCACTGAGTGCGGACGGCCTGACCTTGTCGCACCCGGATGCCAAAGTGCGTCAGTTCTGGATCGACCACTGCAAAGCCAGCCGTCGTATTTCTGCCTATTTCGGTAAAGAGTTGGGCACCGCGTCGGTCATGAATATCTGGATCCCAGATGGCATGAAAGATCTGCCGGCTGATCGTCTAGCACCACGTCAACGTCTATTGGCGGCACTCGATGATGTGATCAGCGAAAAATTCGATGAAGCACATCACATCGATGCCGTAGAAAGCAAATTGTTCGGTATCGGTGCGGAATCTTACACCGTTGGTTCGAACGAGTTTTACATGGGCTACGCCGCCTCACGTAACGTGGCGCTGTGTCTCGATGCCGGCCACTTCCACCCGACAGAAGTGATCAGCGACAAGATCTCTGCGGCTTCTTTATATGTCAAACACCTGCTGCTGCACGTCAGCCGCCCTGTGCGTTGGGACAGCGACCACGTCGTGTTGCTGGATGATGAAACACAAGCTATCGCCACTGAAATCATCCGCAATGATCTGCTGGAACGTGTGCACATCGGCCTCGATTTCTTTGATGCGTCAATTAACCGTATTGCTGCGTGGGTCATTGGCACTCGCAACATGAAAAAAGCCCTGCTACGTGCATTGCTGGAGCCAACTCAAGCGCTGCGTGATGCCGAAGACAACTGGGATTTCTCTAGCCGTCTGGCTCTGATGGAAGAGACCAAGAGCCTGCCTTGGCAAGCCGTGTGGGATTACGTCTGTGCGAAGAATGGTGTTGCAGTGGGTGCCGATTGGCTGGCCAGCGTGAAGAACTACGAAACAGAAGTGTTATCTGCCCGCAAATAAGCCAATGCAGTGTAAACGCTGATCTTATGCCCAAACAACTTGGAGTTGCAGCCAACACCGCTGCAACTTCAAGTGGGAAGGGATGAAGGGCTTTCATGTAGAGAGCCCCTTCTAAGATTCGTTGTAGCTAGTAATTAAATTGGAAGTATATCTATGTCAGCAATTGTATCGGGTATCGGTTGGCACTTAGTGGGTGCTGCATCAGCCGCTTCTTTTTACGCACCGATCAGTAAAGTAAAAAAATGGTCGTGGGAAACCACGTGGGCTTTCGCCGGATTATTCTCTTGGATCATCGTGCCTTGGTTGGTCACATCATTTCTGATTGATGATTTTGCCTCTTTTTACAGTGTGGTTGATAGCAAAGCCTTCTGGGGAATGTTTTTATGCGGGGCAATGTGGGGCATCGGTAACGTCAATTACGGCCTGACCATGCGCTATTTGGGCATGTCGCTGGGTATCGGTATCGCCATTGGTGTGACACTGGTTGTCGGCACGCTGCTACCGCCGATTTTCCGTGGTGAATTTGCCCAATTGCTCACCACATCCAGCGGGCAGATCACGCTGATAGGCGTGTTCGTCGCACTGATCGGTATCTCTATTGTCACCTATGCGGGTCATCAAAAAGAGCAAGCCTTAGGCACCACCACCAAAGATTTCAACCTGAAAAAAGGTCTGTTTTTGGCCGTGATGTGCGGCATTTTCTCATCCGGTTTTGCGTTTGGTTTAGAAGCCGCTGCACCGATTAAAGCGGCCTCGTTGGCGCTGGGCATCAACCCGCTTTACGCCATGCTGCCAAGCTACGGCATCATCATGGGCGGCGGAGCGCTGGTTAACATGGCTTATTGCTTCATTCGTCTGGCGATCAAACCTGAAATCTCCATGCGTGACGATCTGTCTCAGCCACTACCAAGCCTGATGTTCAACGGCCTGTTGGCAGCGACTGGCGGCATCATGTGGTATCTGCAGTTCTTCTTCTACGCATGGGGCGAAGCCAGCATTCCTGAACACCTGTCATTCGTGAACTGGATGTTGCACATGAGTGGTTATGTGCTGTGCGGTGGCATCGTCGGTCTGCTGTTGTCTGAGTGGAAAGGCGTGGGCTCTCGTCCAGTCCGTTTTCTATGTCTGGGTATGTTAGTGATCGTCGGTGCCGCCAATATCGTCGGCATGGGCATGGCGTAAGGAGAATCATCATGATCCGTAAAGCGTTCTTAATGTCAGTTAACCCAGAAGCGCATGCTGAATATAAAAAACGTCACGACGAAATCTGGCCAGAACTGGCTGAGACACTGAAAAAACACGGTGCCAGTAACTACAACATCTTCCTTAACGAAGCGACGAGTCAACTGTTTGCGTATGTCGAAATCGAGAACGAAGCACGTTGGAACGCGGTAGCTGACACCGAGATCTGTAAAGAGTGGTGGGCATATATGAAAGACATTATGCCGTCTAACGCCGACAACAGCCCGATCAGTCGGGAGCTGACTTCGGTGTTCCACCTGGCGTAGCAAGAAACCACAGCAATGATGCTGTGGCTTGCAGGAAGTGCCTACTGAGGCGGGTGCTTCCGTAATCCAGAGTGTTGTTGCTTATTAAAATCATGTTTCACCGTAAACCAAGCCAATCCTGCTGTAGTTGTAAGTAAAGGGGATCGCCGTTCGATAAATATAATTAACAGAAGGACGCATCATGCCTGTTCGCACTTCAGATATCCGTACACCGATTGTCGGATTGCACCACGATTTGCTAAAGCATGCTCCCATTCTGAAAAGAAACACTGTTGTTCTGGATTTCTGTCGTACCACACGTTCCACCATCACTCAGTTAACACACTGAAGTTCTCTTTAGTACACACCAACTAAGGGGTCTGTGAGCCGGGTCGTACCAGAATCCTTACTGAACACACAGATGGAGCATAACAATGAACAAAGTATTCAAAACAGCACTGATCACTGCCGGTATTTTGGCCTCTTTTACCTCAAATGCCGCTGAAATGCGTATTGGTTTAGTCGTTAAAGCACTGGGCATTGGCTTCTTTGAAGCCGCACATGAAGGTGCGAAACAAGCAGCAAAAGAATTGGGTGATGTCGAAGTCATTTATACCGGCCCGGTAACCCCTACTGCCGAAGGCCAGATTGAAGTCATCAACTCACTGATCGCACAAAAAGTCGATGCAATTGCGATTTCTGCCAACGACACCGATGCCTTGGTGCCAATTTTGAAACGTGCGCAACAACGCGGTATCAAAGTGGTTTCTTTCGACTCAGGTGTTGCCCCTGAAGGTCGTCAGGTGCACTTAAACCCTTCCAGCAATGAATTGATTGGTCAGATGTGCGACCAGCTCGCTGATATTGCTGTCAAAGCATCCGGCAGCGATGGCGGTGATATTGCCATTCTGAGCGCCACGCCAACCGCCACCAACCAGAACATCTGGATCGGCGAGATGAAAAAGAATCTGACCGAATATCCAAAACTGAAACTGGTCGCTACCGTCTATGGCGATGATTTGGCAGATAAAAGCTATCGTGAAACCAAAGGCTTGATTAACTCCTACCCTAACCTGAAAGCGATTGTCGCGCCTACCTCAGTCGGTATCGTGGCTGCAGCACAAGCGGTCAGTGATATGGGCAAAACGGGGAAAATCCACGTCACTGGCCTCGGTTTACCATCTGAATTAGCGGGTCACGTTGATTCCGGTGCCGTGAAAAACTTTGCGATTTGGAACCCGATTGATCTCGGCTATGCCGCGACCACGATTGCGCACAATCTGGTGAAAGGCACCGCGACCGCTACTGAAGTGGATATGGGCCGTCTCGGCAAAGCGCAACTGGATAAAAATGGCAATGCCGCAATGGCAGCACCGTTCGTGTATGACGCATCGAACGTGCATAAATTCGCCAAAATTTTCTAGTCATAATTTAGTCCATTTTTCATAAATTTTGGTGCATGACGTGCGCATCGGCGTCATGCACCAACCCAAAGAAGAAGATTCATTATGTTAGAAAAAAAACCAGTATTTTCATTGCGCAACGTTAGTAAGCATTTCCCAGGCGTCAAGGCGCTGGATAAGGTGCAGCTTGATCTTTATTCCGGGGAAGTAACGGCACTGATTGGTGAAAACGGGGCTGGAAAATCCACGTTAGTTAAAGTGATGACCGGAATTTATGAAATTACCGAAGGTCAGCTGTTTCTGAATGAAAAAGAAATCAAACTGAAAACGCCGGACGACGCCCGCTCGCTGGGGGTCACAGCGATTCATCAGGAAACAGTTTTGTTTGATGAGTTGAGTGTTGCCGAGAATATTTTCGCCGGTAATTACATGCTCAAAGCGTCAGGCAGTTTGGATTGGAAAGGCATGGAACAACGCGCCGCTGAGATCTTAAAATCGATTGATGCGCCGATTGATCCGAAAAAAATGCTGAAAGAACTCAGCATTGGCCAGCGTCACATGGTAGCGATCGCCCGCGCACTCTCTTTTGATGCGCGAGTGGTCATCCTCGATGAACCGACTGCTGCCCTTTCGCACCGTGAAATCGAAGATTTTTATCAAATCGTTGAACGCCTGAAAAAGAAAGGCTGTGCGATTTTGTTTATCAGCCACAAGTTTGATGAAATATTCCGAATTGCCGATCGTTACAACATATTCCGTGATGGCTGCCATGTTGGGCAGGGTCTGATTTCCAACGTGGAAGAGCAGGAATTGGTCGCCATGATGGTCGGACGCACCATTGAAAACGCGTACCCGAAAACTACTGTCGAAATTGGGCCAAAATGCTTAGAGGTCAGTCAATTTAGTCACCCCACTGAATTTGACAACATCAACTTTAGTCTGCATGAAGGTGAAATTCTCGGTTTCTATGGTCTGGTCGGCTCTGGCCGCACCGAGCTGATGCAATCACTGTTTGGTGTTACCAGCATCGCGACCGGCAACATTTCGGTTGATGGTAACGTCGTAGCAATTAAATCACCGAAAGATGCGGTTCATTCCGGCATCGTTTATGTGCCCGAAGAGCGGCAAAGTCAGGGCATCGTTTTAGAATTCCCGATATTCCAAAACATCACCTTACCCAAACTCAGCGAAATTAATAAAAACGGCTTACTCAACGAAAAGTCGGAATATGACCTCGCTGATCTCTATGCCAAAAAACTGCGCGTCAAAGCACCGAACTGGCACGAGAAAGTTGAAAACCTCTCTGGCGGAAACCAGCAAAAAGTCGTCATTGGCAAATGGCTGTCGACCAAACCCAAAGTCATCATCCTCGATGAACCCACCAAAGGCATCGATATCGGCTCCAAAGCCGCTGTGCATGAGTTCATGTCTGAGCTCGTTAAGGAAGGGTTAGCGGTGATCATGGTGTCATCCGAATTACCGGAAGTAATGGGGATGTCCGATCGCATCATTGTGATGAAAGAAGGTCTGATGGTGAAAGAGTTCAAACGTTCTGAATTCACCGCAGAAGAGATTGTCAGTGCAGCGACTGGTTTAAGGAGTGCATCATGAACCAACTATTAAAAAACAGGGAAGCTTTGCTGGCAGGTGTCATTATCGTGATGATTGGCATGATCTCTGTCGTTGTTCCCAGTTTCATCGCGCCAAGTAATTTGCTCGCTGTCTATAACGATACATCAATTCTGATCATTTTGGCGTTAGGTCAAATGTTGGTGATCATCACCCGTTGTATCGACTTATCCGTTTCGGCAAACGTTGCCCTTTCCGGCATGATTGTGGCGATGCTGAACTATACCCACCCTGGTTTAAATATTTTCGTGATTATTTTAATTGGGGCGGCTGTCGGAACTATTCTCGGCATGATTAATGGGTTACTGGTCTGGAAACTCAACATCCCTTCTATTGTCGTCACTTTAGGCACGATGAGTATTTACCGTGGGATCGTTTTTCTGATCAGTAATGGTGCCTGGATCAACGCGCATCAAATGAGCGAAACCTTTTTAAGTATTCCACGCAGCGAATTTTTAGGCGTGCCCATCTTAAGTTGGTGCTCAGTGGTGGCGATTGCCGCTATTTATTACGTAATGCGCCACCGTCAGTTAGGCCGCAAAATTTACTCCGCAGGCAACAGCCCAACCGCCGCATTTTACACCGGTATTAATGTTGGCAAGATGCAGTTCGTTGCGTTCACGATCTCAGGTCTGTTTGGCGGTTTATGCAGCTATCTGTGGATCTCACGTTATGCCGTTGCTTATGTCGATGTCGCCAATGGCTTTGAATTACAGGTCATCGCCTCGTGTGTGATCGGGGGGATCAGTATTGCCGGTGGCACCGGAAAAGTGGTGGGTTGTGTCTTTGGCGCCTTGTTCCTTGGCATTATTAACAACGCCTTACCAGTTATCGGCATCTCTCCATTCTGGCAAATGGCTATCTCGGGTGCAGTCATCATTATTGCTGTCGTTGCGAACTCCCGTTCAGAACGAAAACTGGGACGCATCATCTTGCGTAAAGCAGTTCAAAACGCCTAAGTATTGACCAAGCGGAGAATGAATTTATGGAACACGTAAACGACCACAAAATATTAGGTTCAGAGCCAAAACGGAACTGGCTGAAATACGCCATGACATGGGAATCGTTCTTACTGATGACCGCAATTGTAGTCTTCATTATGAACAGTATGGCATCGCCCTACTTCTTAGATCCTTGGTCATTATCCGATGCCACCTTCAATTTCACCGAGAAAGCGATAGTTGCCTTGCCGATGGCATTGATCATCATCGTGCGTGAAATTGATATTTCCGTGGCTTCGATTATAGCGTTGTCATCCGTCGCTATGGGCATGGCCGCACAACACGGTTTTGATGTCACCACCATCTGTATCATTGGTTTAGCGGTAGGCACCCTGTGTGGCTTTTTTAATGGCTTATTAGTCACGC
The DNA here is from genome assembly GCF_963678185.1 of uncultured Tolumonas sp. NCBI lineage: Bacteria > Pseudomonadati > Pseudomonadota > Gammaproteobacteria > Aeromonadales > Aeromonadaceae > Tolumonas > uncultured Tolumonas sp. The sequence continues at coordinate 3,794,920 of NZ_OY782757.1, read as the reverse complement.
GTTTAAATATACCGTCGATTGTGGTTACCATTGGCACCATGAGCTTATTCCGGGGTATTGCTTATATTGTCTTAGGTGATCAGGCCATTGGTGACTATCCGAAAGGCTTTACCTATTTCGGTCAAGGTTATGTTTTCTCCTATTTCAGCTTTGAATTTGTCTTCTTTGCAGTCATGGCGGTGATTTTTTATGTCGTCTTGCAGAAGAGTAATATTGGTCGCCGGATTTACTCCATTGGCAACAACCCAACAGCATCGTTTTATACCGGTATCAATGTGGCAGGTTATAAACTGACGTTATTTACGTTGTTGGGTCTGTTTAGTGCCATTGCCGCCATCATGCTGACCTCGCGGCTGGGAAGCACCCGCCCCACCATCGCGTTGGGCTGGGAAATGGGCATCATCACCATGGTTGTTTTGGGCGGTGTTAGTATTCTGGGCGGTTCAGGCACCATTGTTGGTGTGGTGCTGTCGGTCTTTCTGATGGGGTTGGTCACTGTCGGCTTAGGTCTGTTGAATGTGCCGGGTATCGTCATGTCGATTATTATCGGCTGTATGTTGATTGGCGTTATTGCCTGCCCGATTTTACTGAAACGCATGCTAAAGAAAAAAGGATAAGAAAAGAGTCTAAATTTATATTTTAATTATTCAGTGGCAATTTAAAAGTGGTATGTATATTCCGTAATCAAATAATACATACCATTCTGAGATTGCCACTGTTTTTTCCCAAATGGCATTATCAATAAACCAGTAAAGAGGTTGATCACAAAAAACAACATCGAACCAAAAACATCATCCGGTCTGCTTTAGAATCATCATAATATAATCCGCTGGTTTTGCTTATGCGCCTTGAAACAAACGAATACTTTCCCTCCCCTTCAGATAAACTGGCGATTTATACCAGTGATCCGGAAGATAACAATAAAGAGCATAGTCACGAATTTGATGAATTAGTCATCGTAAAAAGTGGTCATGGTTTGCATGTTATTAATTCACAACCATTATTTATCAAAACAGGTGATGTATTTTACGTCAAGCAGGATGAATATCACTTTTATGATGAGCTCGGTACGCTTAAGTTAATTAATATTCTGATCAACCCCGCGGTTGATTTCACCTTCATTAAAAACATTGAACCATTGCTCAGTAAACTAACCTCTGATTCCCTCAATGATTATGCTTGGTTAGATAATGCTGGTCTCTCTAAAGCCATTGATATTTCAAAACTTCTGTTTATTAAAAATGATATATCAGCTAATCCTCACACGATAAAGTTGGAGCAAGAAGCGCTGTTCCTACAACTTATTACACTTATTTTCGAATATAAACATACGGTTAGTGAACACACTGAACACAAGATCAATAAAATCCTTAAATTTGTACAAAATGACTGTTTCTCTGACATTAACTGGAATGAATTATCTGAGCAATTTGAAGTGCCATTAAGAACACTATTTCGTCATTTAAAAGAAAAGACTGGAATGACACCCGAAAATTATCTGAAGCGCCTTCGTTTAATTTCCGCCAGAAAGAAAATAAGAGAAACTGACATCACTATCACAAATATTGCCTTTGATTGTGGGTTTTCAAATAGTAACCATTTTGCAACTGCGTATAAAAATGTCTTTGGTATTTCACCCAGCACAGAAAGAGTCAATTACATCCATTCCCTATCGCATGAATAAGCCTGATTTTAACAGCATTTCATAATTGTGATCGTCTGCAGGTCGAGCACACTAAAAACGCCAATTAGAATATAAATGTGGCATCAATGCGGAAGTCGGCTTCCACAATAATTCCTACTATGCATGCAACTGCACCACAAGGTCAGTTCACTCAGTGCCAGAGACTGAGAAAAAAGAACGCCATTTTGGCCACGCATGACAGCTATATTCTAATAAAGGAATATTTATGACCGCATCAACCGGAATCTGGAAACAACGTATTGGCTACGGTGTCGCCGATACTGCCTGTAACTTAATGTGGCAGATGCTCACACTCTACATTATGTTCTTTTATACCGACGTTATGAAACTACCAGCCACCGCGGTTGGCGTCATGTTTCTGGCAACCCGCTTAGTTGACGGGGTTGCTGATGTAATGATGGGTATTCTGATTGATAACACCAAGAGCAAATGGGGTAAATCACGCCCTTATTTTCTGTGGGGTGCAATACCATTCGGCCTGATTTCTATTGCCACCTTTTATGTGCCAGATGTAGGGCCAACCGGAAAACTGATCTGGGCCTATGCCACTTATATGGGGTTATCACTGCTCTATACCGTGGTCAATATACCTCTTGCATCCATTCTGCCAGCCTTAACCAGCGACCCACACGAACGTACTGTATTAGCAACAACTCGTATGGTGTTCTCATTTTTAGGTGCCACTATTATCAGTTCTGTTGCTATGCCGATGGTTGAACATTTAGGCAATGGTGACAAAGCGCATGGCTATTTAATCACTATGTCTATCTGGGCGGCCGTAGCCACCCTGTTGTTCCTCTTCACATTTAAAAATGTAGAGGAAAAAGTAGTCGTTCAACAGGATAAAATTGGTATCACGACCGCATTTAAGGCCTTGAAAGGGAATACGCCATGGAAGGTATTCGCACTGAACATTGTTGTAATGTGGGGTGCGGTGTTCTTCCAAGGTGGTGCACTGATCTACTACATCACCTATAACCTGGCTAAACCGGAATTGGTTCCTGTTATCGCGGGTATTGGTGCATTCGTTCCGATGATTGGCACCTTATCGACCCCATTTTTTTCAAAACGAATGAAGAAAATTAACGTATTCATGATCGCAAGCTCGGTCGTTCTTGGCGGCACCATCATGATGTTACTGGTTGGTAACAGCACTGCCGGATTGATTGCTGGTGCTATCGTGCTGGGTCTGGGCATGGGTCTGCGCACTAGCATCTACTTCTCGATGCAAGCTGACCCTATCGATTTTGGCGAATGGAAATCAGGTGTTAACGCGGCAGGACTGTTGTCCGCAGTGAATGGTTTTATCGGCAAAATTGCTTTCGCTTGTGCCGGTGCAGCAGCCGGTTATCTATTGTCATCCGGCGGATATGTGCCCGATCAGCAGCAAACACCAGAAGCGTTAGAAGCCATCAAAATGTGTTATTTCATCATCCCGATTGGCCTGATCATACTATCCATGTTCATCATGAAAACCATGTACAAACTCGATTATATCTTCCCTCAAATTCGTGCTGAGTTAGATCAACGCAACCTAGCTACCGCCCAAAAAAATGCGGCAACCCCAGTCACTGCGTCAACATCTGAATCGTTAGCCTGATAGAGCTGGGAGGCTTGCCCTCCCTCTTTATTCCTTCATTCGAATTGATATCAATAGGTTTTCACATGGAAATTCAAAAGAAAGAAAATCATTTTTATATGACCAATCATGCCTTTGTCATGAAAGCAGAAGGTCTGAAGAAAAAATTATTGGTTAAAAAAGTTGACCCTACCGGTCTGGTTTCTGTTCAACGTGACCCATCTGCAGTGCATGGCTGGAAGTGTAAAAAAGTCGCGGATATTGAAAGTCTGGATGATAAAGCCTATGGCAAAGGTGAATCACTGATTGTTGATTTTGGCGATCATCAGGTGGGGTATCTGGTGATGAAGATCCGCCCGGTTGGCAGCCCGCCAGACGCACCGCTGCACTTGCGTTTAACCTTTGGCGAAATGCCGATTGAGATGGGTGAAGATTTCGCGACGTATGATGGCTGGGTCAGCAGTTCGTGGCTGCAGCAGGAAACCATTCACATTGATGTGCTGCCGCATGTCTTACAGATGCCGCGTCGTTACAGCTTCCGTTACCTGAAAATTGACGTGTTAGATGCCTCCCCCAAATATGCCGTCGCCTTTGATGAGATTTACTGCGAAACCGTGACCTCTGCAGATACCAAAAAATTGTGCCCCATTACCACAGCCGACCCGCTGTTAGCAGAAATGGATCGCATCAGCATCAAAACTCTGCAAGATTGTATGCAGGATATTTTTGAAGATGGCCCGAAACGCGATCGCCGTTTATGGTTAGGCGATCTGCGCCTGCAAGCCTTGGCGAATTATGAAACGTTCAAAAATTACGATCTGGTCAAACGCTGTTTATATCTGTTCGCTGCCGTGACCGATGAAAACGGGCAGGTCTCTTCCAACGTGTTTGTCGCGCCAAACCTCATTCCTGACGACACCTATCTGTTCGATTACTCGTCTTTTTTCCCTGTCAGCCTCTACGACTATTTTGTCGCTACGGAAGATTTGGAAACCGCCAAAGAATTATGGCCAACCGCGTATCGTCAGATCGAGCTGGCACTGGAACGGGTGAATGAACAGCATCTGGTCATGGATGACACCAGCGGTGCTTGGTGGGCCTTTATCGATTGGCATAAAGATCTGAATAAACAGGCCGCCGCGCATGCCATTCTGATTTATGCCATGAAACGAGCACTCGGGTTAGCCCGTGCCGTCAATGATGAAAAGCGGGCCACTTTCCTCGATAGTAAAATCAAACTGATGAAGAAAGCCGCTGTGGAATATCTGTGGGACGAAAAACAGCAGTTTTTCGTCAGTGGCGCAGAACGTCAGATCTCTTGGGCCAGTCAGGTCTGGATGGTGTTAGCCGAGGTTTTTGACATCGAAAAATCCAGCCGGATCATCGATATGCTGTTAACTGAACGTCCGGCCATCGGCCCGGTAACGCCCTATATGTATCACCACCTGATTGATGCGCTCATCATGGTCGACGAACGTGATGTCGCCCGCCAAGTGATGAAAGAGTATTGGGGGGAAATGATCGAAGATGGTGCCGATACTTTCTGGGAAGCCTACGATCCGAAAAACAAAAACTTTTCACCGTATGGTAACAGTTTAATTAACAGCTACTGTCACGCGTGGAGCTGCACCCCAACTTACTTCATCCGCAAATACAAAATGTATTAATCCCCTCTGATTCAGAGTTCTGATAACACAATAAAAGAGGCATCGCCTCTTTTATCCATCAACATGTGTGGTAATAACTGCACAATCTAATGTGCTAAAAAAATCAATTAATGACGTACTCTTTTTTGTGCAAACAAGATAATCAATATTTTCAGAGGTGAGAAATGGGTAATTTGCCAATGCTTCTATTTTATCGTCCGTGCATAAGATAGCAATTGCCCCTGATTGTGCTGCAACTTGTCGTTTAAATTCGCCATCTTGATAATGTATTGCACTAAACCCAACTTCCGAAGACCATGCACAAACACCAATAAAACCGAGATCAAAACGAAATTTAGAAATAGCCTGAGCAGCAGTAATATCGATAGCCCCACCTACTTCATAATTTAATTCACCGCCAATAAGAATTGTTCGAATATATTTACGCTCAAGTAAACGTGTCGCAATAGCAGGGCTATTCGTTACAACGGTTAAACCCATGTTATTTGGCAATAAGCTGGCCAACAGCATATGGGTGCTACTGGCATCAAGAAAAATAACTTGTTCTTTTTTTATAATGGAAAGCGCTGCCATTGCTAGAGCCTGCTTTTCATCATTACGATTTATGAGACGCTCTTCTTGCGTTCCTGATGGTGGTGCAAAAGAAAGAGCACCACCATGAATTCGCTTACACAGCCCTTCATTGGCCAGCACTCTTAAATCACGACGGATCGTAACCTCAGTAGTGCCCAATTGAGCAGCAAGATCAGTCGCCATCACTTTATTGTGCGATCGAAGTAACTCAATAATGATTTGGTAACGCTCTTCGGGCGAAAACTTTTCCATTTCAATCCATCTTAATTTATTTTGATTTTTGAATATCTAAAAGCTGTAATATGGTATGCATTACACCATCTTCATCATTACAACGCGTAATAAAATTAGCTGCAGCTTTCGTTTCCTCAAATGCATTTCGCATGGCAAAACTAAAATCGGCTCTTTCCATTAACTCTATATCATTAAATCCATCACCAAAGACCATCGTTTCCGCTTTAGTAACACCAAGCATATCTTGTAATCTTTCAACTGTTGTACCTTTATGTACGCCAGCATTGGCTATATCAATCCAAGCAGCTTCAGATACAACAATATAAGCATGTTCATCAAATTGTCTAAGATGAGGACGAATTTCCGGACACTGTTTATTTTCATCATAAACAGTAATTTTAATAAAATCTGAATTAATATCTTGATAATCATCTATCAGTTTAACTTTCGCATAAGAACGTTTAACTAATTTTTGTAAATGATCGGGGGTGTCTTTTTTTATCGCAGCAAATTCTGGTGTACACGCAATTACAATGTGAGAACCGTCTAACACTTCTAACTGATTGATAATATCCAATCCTAATTGATTATTTAGTAGTGATTGGTATACGAATTTTCCTTTATTTTTAATGCGAGTCGCACTATCGCCAAGTATCCAGAAATTTTCACTTTGCTCACCAAATAACTCTTCAACTCGTTCAACCTGCTTACCAGTGCAGGGCGCAAAATGCACATCATGTTCCTGCATCACTTGCACTACGCGTGTAAATAACTCTCGGTTGTAATCGCCGTGGCTGTTGAGGAAGGTGCCATCCATATCGGTAATAATAAGTTTGATCATGGTTTTCTCCATATTTGAAACCGGTTTCATCGTAATTCAAACGCAATGCAAACTCACGTGATCAATATCAAACAAATTAATGTTCGTTTACGTCTGATATTTTAAGCTGACAGGCATCAATTTAAACAACTGGGCGCTGACGAACACCTCTTCTATACTTTTGATCAGAGTCACTTTGCTCCGAGAGAAAAATGACAACCCGAAAAATCTCCGCCGGACACTGCCGTCAGCTAGGGGCAACACCTGAAGGCCACGGCACTAACTTTGCCATTTGGGGGCGGCTCGCCAAATCCATGGAACTACTGCTGTTCCATTCCGAAAAAGATGAACAACCCGACATCATCACCTTGTCAGCCGAAGAATATCGCTCTGGCTATTATTGGCATGTCTATGTCACCGGCGTCACCGCTGGGCAGCTATATGCCTGGCGAGTCAAAGAAGCTTTTTCAAACGCGCCGGGCACGCACTTTGACCCAGAAAAAGTGCTGTTAGACCCTTACGGGCAACGCATTGTGTTATCGGGCAATTATGACCGCCAGCTGTCTGCAAAACCCGGCAGTAATCTGCACTGTTGCGCCAAAAATGTGGTGGTCGATCTGCGACATTATGATTGGGAAGATGATCATTATCCCCGCCATCCCCTCTCTCGTTCGGTGATTTATGAAATGCATGTTGGCGGATTCACCAAAGATCCCTCATCCGGTCTGCCTGATTATTTACGTGGCACCTATGCCGGCGTGATCAGCAAAATTCCCTATTTGCAGGAATTAGGCATTACTGCGGTCGAATTATTACCCGTCTTTCAATTTGACCCGCAAGATGCCCGACCGGGGAAAAGCAATTATTGGGGTTACAGCCCGATGGGATTTTTTGCCCTACATGCAGAATATGCCAGCGTCGGTTCGCATCTGGGTGTATTAACTGAATTTCGCGATATGGTGAAAGCGCTGCATAAAGCCAATATCGAAGTCATTCTCGATGTTGTCTACAACCATACCGCGGAAGGTGGCGATGATGGCCCGGTGATCTGCTTTCGTGGGCTGGATAATGATGCGTTTTATACGCTGGATGAAAATTATCACAACACCAATTATTCCGGCTGTGGTAACACGTTAGATGCATCGCATCCGATGACCAAAAAGATGATCACCGATAGCCTGCGTTTCTGGCGCGAAGAGATGCATGTTGATGGTTTCCGCTTCGATCTGGCGGCGATTTTATCCCGCGATGGTTACGGCCAACCGATGAGTGATCCACCGACGATACGCACGATTGATAACGCCTACTCTCTTGCTGATACCAAACTTTTTGCGGAAGCCTGGGATGCGGGCGGATTATATCTGGTTGGGAAAATGGTCGGTGATCGCTGGCGGGAATGGAATGGCCGCTTTCGCGATGACGTGCGTCGGTTTATTAAAGGCGATAATGGCATGGTATCCGCCTTCGCCTCACGGCTGATTGGTAGCCCTGACATCTATCATCCGCAATATACCGACCCCTATAAAAGCCTGAATTTTATTACCTGTCATGATGGCTTCACGTTGTGGGATCTGGTCAGTTACAACCAAAAACACAATGAAGAAAATGGGGAAGAGAATCGTGATGGCAATAATGATAATTACAGCTGGAGTCATGGTATTGAAGGCCCGACCGATGACTCGTCAATTAATGCACTACGTTTACGTCAGGTAAAAAATTTCTTTGTCATCAATCTGCTGGCCGGTGGCACGCCGATGATACAAATGGGCGATGAAATGCTCAGAACGCAAGCGGGCAACAACAATGTCTATTGTCAGGATAACCCAACCAGCTGGCTAAATTGGCAACCGGGGCTGCACGGTCGTGAAATGCTGCGCTTTGTGACCGAATTAATGCGCTATCGCTCAGTATTAAAAGAGGAACCGCGCGCTTTTTTTTCACTGGCAAAAGCATTGGAAAGTGCCCAAATGGATTGGCATGGCGTGTTGCCATTTCAGCCTGATTGGAGCGAAGATTCACATGCACTGGGCCTAACCGCTTATGATCCGGGTCATGGTGCTGATGTTTACGCATTTTTTAATGCCTGGTGGAAACCACTGACAGTAACCTTGCCTACGCCGCCGCATTATCCACAAGGACATTGGAAACGAGTATGCGATACTGGGTTATTACCGCCCGCAGATATTACACCGTTAGGTCGTGAATATACTGATGTGCTGACTGCTGAATATCAGACTGTGCCCCGTTCGGTGGTGGTATTGGTCTGTGTACGAAACAACTAATTTGCAGCATAGACAAAAGCCATGAATCATCATGGCTTTTATCGGTGATATGACAAGCAATCAGACAAGTGACTACAGATTGAAGGTTTCTTTTAATTCCTGCATGTCTTTTTCGCTCACCCCTTCCGGCTCAAAACCGCTGGCCAGACACATCAGGTGCAATTTAGCGCCTTTGTTGGCTACATCGACAAAATCGAAAGCCGCTAATGCATCAGCACCGGTGGCCACCGCCCCGTGTTTTTCCCAAATCGCGACATCGAACTGACGCAGTTTCGCCGTGGTGCCTTCTGCCATCACTTTACTGCCCGGCATGCAATAAGGAACCACACCGATGCCACGCGGTGCAAAAGCACGTACTTCTGGCAACATTTTCCAGCACGCGTTGGTATACGCCGTTTCATCATGGGCATATTTAGGATGATGTGATAACGCAATCAATTCCAATGGATGAGTATGCACCACGCAACGGTGATCAGAGCCAGAGCGTTGTTTGTCCATTACGATTTCAACGTGTGAGATAAATTCGCTGGTCGGTTTATAATCAGCCTTGCCACGACCGCCCCACAGAATGTGATAACCCGCCGCTTGATCGTCAATGCGCAGCACACAACCCGCCAGCTCAGGATCACGCAATTCACGAATACGCTCACCGGTACCTTTCACAAAGAAAATATGCCCTGCGCTGTCTGCCGGGAATGCGGCTGCGCCACCGACCATACTTAACGGACAGTGTGGAAATTCATCCAGCGATGCCGGAATGTCACCAAAGATTTCAGTAACATCAACAGAGATATTGCCACCATTACGCTCTGCCCATTCACGCTGCCATAAATAGGTTGCTACCTCGACCACTTTCTCAATTTCAGCCATGACAGCGTCATTTAATTTTACGTTACTCATCAATCACCTCGATACAGTCTCTAAGATATGCATTTACTGTAATGAAACTGCCAGCACCCCGCCTTCAGCGGTTTGCCAAAAAACAAAGGATGATGGCAGGCAATCTAAGACTGGATATTCCGAACGTGATGTCGAGATAGTCCGCGCAAATCACATTACTCAAAAAACAAAGTAATGCTGATTTTTACAGCTTAATTTAACGTGCGGTCGGCGTGATGAAATGAATTAATGCCTGAAACGGAGAATCAGAGGTGAAGGTCGCATCAACAGATTGCCCAACACTGATACCAGACAGCACATTATCGCCATCTACAGAATAAGTCATGGTTCTAACCGGCCAACCCAATTCGGTTACGCTGTCTTGTGACAATGTCACTTTATGATTGGCCGCATCAAGCTGGGTAACCGTGCCGTGCACATGATAGATATTCACATCAGCTTGCACTGCCGTTGCAGCAAACAAAGAAAACGCAGCTGCTGTAGCAATACGAAAGAATAACTTGTTCATTTTGATCTCCAAAAAAACGCCATTTAGATATTACTGAATACTTTTTCGAACTCTATCTGTATGAGCTATTTATCTTTATAAAACAATAACAACATCATCATAATGATGGAAAAAAGCGGCCTCATAAAGAGGCCGCAAAAAACATTCCACCAACAAAGGAATGATGACACTAATGAACTGAGGATGTATCCACGATCTTGGTGGGTCTTGGTGCCAACCAGATAGCAAATGCGGCGATAGTAAATAACACAGCTATCGCCATAAAAATTTTGTTCGTGGCGACCATGACACTCTGCCCTTGCAGCATCCAATCCATGATGCCACGAGCCTGATCAACCACCATACCTGATCCGGTCATAGCATCAGCCGCCGCCCCAGATTGATCGGTTAACCCCGATAACTCAGCATGCACATAACGCGTCTGATTTTCCCATGAAGTGTTTACCATCGAAGTAGCAAACGCACCCGATAAGGTTCGGATAAAATTCATCAAACCGGCGGCCGATTCCATTTCTCGATCCAGCACACAACCCAGTGCTAACCCGGTCAGCGGCACAAAAAACAGCGGCATCCCGATCCCTTGGAACAACATCGGCAAACTGATTTGCCAGAAGGTCATGTCCATATTGGCGTTGCTGCGATAAAGCGTCCACATACCCAGCCAGAGCACGCCCATAAACACCAGTGGCCGTGGATCCATCTTCGTTGCCAGATTGGCGATCATTGGGGCAAGAAAGACCGCCAGAATCCCCATCATTGCAGTCGAGTAACCGGCAATAGTTGCGGTGTAGCCCATGTAGATCTGCAACCACAGAGGAGTTAACACGGTGATGCCAAAGAAAGCACCAAAGCCGAGTGAGAGCGTCAGCATGCTGGTCGCATAACCACGATGGCGGAACACTTTGAGATCTACCACCGGATTGCGCGCCGTTAGTTCCCAGATCAGAAATGCAGCAAAACCAATCAGCGCCACAATACCTAAAATCACAATGCGGTTGGATGCAAACCAGTCATGATCCTTCCCTTCATCCAGCATGATTTGCAGTGCGGCCACCCAAACGACCAGCAATACCAACCCGACGGTATCCATGCGTGATTTGGCGGTTTTGGTTTCAAATTGCTGTAGCAATTTCCAACACAACACACCCGCGATAATGGCAAACGGAGCTTTGACGAAGAAGATGTAAGGCCAGCTCAATTGATCACAAAGAATCCCCCCCAGAATTGGCCCCATGATCGGCGCCACCAGCGTGGTCATACTCCAGATCCCGATCGCAGCGTGCTTTTTCTCTTTCGGGAATATTCGCATCATCAAAGTCTGTGACAATGGCATCAATGGGCCACCGGAAAAACCCAGAAAGACACGAAATAACACCAGCATGTTCATGCTGGTTGCCATGCCACACAGGGCAGAAAAAACACCAAACATGATGAGACAGGTTACAAACACCCGCATAGAACCAAAACGCGAAGCCAACCAGCCAGTCAGCGGTACCGAGATCGCTTCTGCCACTGCATATGACGTGATGACATAGGTGCCCTGACTGGTTGAAGTGCCCAGACTACCAGCAATATTAGATACCGACACGTTAGCAATGGTGGTATCCAATATCGCCAGGAAATTAGCGGTAGCCAATAAAATGGCCCCTAGTGCTAATTTCCCGCCGGATAACGGCTGCGGGAAATTTTCAATCGATGGTGAATGGCTCATCGCTGACCGCCTTAACCCTGAGAATTAGCAGATGGCACTTTGTGTTCCGCAACAGCCTGTGTCACTTGTGCAGCAGAAGTATCAATGGTCGCTTCCATCGATAAACCAACCTGCAGTGGACGATGTTTCATCTCATTGGCATCGAGCGTGATACGAACCGGCAAACGCTGAACCACTTTGATCCAGTTGCCAGTTGCATTTTGCGCCGGGATCATCGAAAACGCAGAACCAGTACCACCAGACAAGCCACTCACCGTGCCGTGATACACCACTTTGTCGCCATAAATATCGGCGGTAACCTCTACTGGCTGACCGATTTTTACATTGCGTAATTCCACTTCTTTGAAATTGGCATCAACGTGAATATTTTGTGTCGGCACCACACTCAGCAAAGGCGCACCGATCTGCACACGACGGCCGATTTGTACCTGACGTTTCGCAATCGTGCCATCGACAGGCGCTTTGATCACGGTGCGTTCCAGATCAATTTGTGCTTGTTCATAACGGGCTTTCGCGAGCAACACTTCCGGGTTGGTTTCCACAGTAGTATCCTCTGTCAGCGCCGCATTCGCTTTCTTCGAACCAATGGTGGATAGGCGATTCGCGCTGCTTTGTGCTGCTGCCGCACGCGCAGAGGTCAAATTAGCCTGTGCCTGTGCCAGACCATTTTTCGCATTCGTCAGCTCTTCACCCGACACAGAGCCAGAAGCTGACAATGCCTGACGACGTTGCAGATCAACCTGGGCACGATTCAAATCAGCTTGTGCCGCTTCCAGTTGTGCCTGCGCTCGTTTTTCATCCGCTTCGCGTGCCTTAACCTGGGCAGACAAACCTTCATCGTTGGCCAGATAACTGTGCACCCGTCGTTTTGCCAGCCCCAGATCAGCCGCTGCTTGCGCTAGCGCCAGACGTGCATCGGTGTCATCTAACACAACCAATACATCGCCTTTTTTCACTTGCTGCGTATCTACCACGTTGACGGCTTTGACGATACCACCCACGGCTGGGGTTACTTCTGCCAACTCAACCGCGGTATAGGCGTTATCCGTCGACACGTAACTGGAAGCAAAGAAATACCAATAACAGCCATACCCCGCGCCAGCCAGCGCAATGGCAGCAGCGAGACCGATAAAGCCTTTTTTACGAGACGCCCCCGCACGCGATGCATCAAACTCATCGTCAAATTGGTCCATCGTGGTATCTGAATTCATCTGAGTCATTTTAAAATTCCTGTATTAAATCAAGACCGAGCAGCCTGATAACCGCCGCCTAAAGCGTGGATCAAAGCAACATCAAGAGAGAACGCGCGTGATTGCAAATTCACCAAAGCCCGCTGGCTACCCAACAGCGCATCTTCTGCAGCCAGCACATCAAGGTAAGTGGCTAACCCGCCGCGATAACGGTTATTCGCGATCTGATAGGCATCTTGAGCGGCATTAACAGCGTCTTGTGTTTTCTGCAAACGGCCATTTAAGGCTTTAGAGCTGGTTACCACATCGGCAACATCATGAAACGCTTGTGTCACTGTCGCGTTGTAATTGGCAACCGACTCTTCATAGCTGGCTTGTGCCGTAGTGAGTTGCCCTTGTAGGCGGCCACCGGTAAACAGCGGCAGATAGATCGCCGGGCCAATACTGCCGGCATCGTTACCCGATTTAGTCAGATTGTTCAGACCAAATGATTGGTAACCGATAAATGAGGAAATACTGACATCAGGATAAAACTGCGCTTTGGCAATGCCGATCCGTTTCGCCGCAGACTCTGCGCGCCAGCGTGATGCAGTCACATCCGGGCGATGGCCTAACAGACCAATACCCGCCTCTTTCGGCAAACCAAACGTTTGCTGTAATTTGACGTTCGGACGTGAAATCGTGATACCACGATCCGGGCCTTTGCCTAACAACGCAGCCAATGCATTTTTCTGCAAAGCGATAGATTCATCAACATTCAGTAATTCCGCTTCCGCATTGGCAGACAACGCTTCGGCCTGACGAACCGCCCCTCGAGTTTCCAGCCCATTGCTAAAGCGTTGTTGCAGTAACGATACTGTTTTTTTACGAATATCTAATGCGGTAACCGCCGTATCTCGGTTGGCATATAAACGGGCCAACTCGGCATAACTTTGCACTAATGAGGTTGAAAGCATTAAATTTGCAGCAGCACTTTCAGCCTGTGCTGCTGAAAAATCGGAAGTTGCTGCGGCAACGGCAGCTTTGTTTTTACCCCAAAAATCGAAGTCGTAACTAAAATTCAGCGTGGCAGAACCGTAATCATTCCAGTTTTGAGGTGGCGCATACGCCTGATATTGATAGCTGACCTTAGTTTCCGAGGCTGATAACGCCATACCAGCCTGAATATAGCGGGAAGCGCCAGCTTGTTGTGCCATCCCTTCCGCGCTTTGCAATCGGGCCGCAGCGGCTTTTAACGAAGGCGAGTCATGGATGGCTTCATCTACCATCTCATTCAACTGAGCATCGTTATATCGCAGCCACCATTTGTTCTCTGGCCAGCCGATCTTGTTATTCACATCAAACGTTGCAGTTGATGCATAACCAGAAGCTGGCTTAGTGACTGATAAATTCTGGTCCGGAGCATGAGCACAAGCACTCAACACCAGAACACTGATGGGTAGCAAAGAAAACTGACGCCAATTTTCTACTCTGAGTAATCGTGAAGCGTGTTGTATTTTCACTCTGGAACCTCATAACTAAACCGTACGGTACAGTTATATCCTTGACAGCACGCCTCCGTCAAGTAAAACTAAACAGGTAAGTTCATTATTGGTAACCAGGTATGCGCGTTAAAAGTGAAGCCCGCCGACAGGCGATCGTAGATGTAGCAAAAGAAGTGTTCAGCAGACAAGGTTTTGAAAATACATCTATGTCAGAAATTGCCAGTCGGGTGGGCGGTTCCAAAGCTACGCTGTATAACTACTTCAGCTCTAAAGAAGAGATCTTTGCTGCCGTCATGGAGTCATCAGCCACAGAACAAATCGCCGGCGCGTTTAAACTCTTGGAGGAAGAAAACGACATCCGTTCTACCCTGCTGAATTTTGGTCTACACTATCTCCGCTCTATACTTGCACCCGATATTATGGCGATCCGTAAGATGGCGATTAACGAAGCTGATCGATCAGATATTGGCCGCCATTTCTATGAAAACGGACCGAAAAAAGGCTGGTTACTGGTGAGTAACTATCTGCAACAACAAATTGAACAACAACGACTTATCACCTGTGATGCCGGTATTTGTGCCATGTATTTAAAAGCATTAATAGAAGCCGAAGTAGTAGAGCCGTATGCACTTGGTGTACTAACCGAAGTGGATGAACAACTGCTTATTGCCGTCGTAGAACGAGCTATCACTGTTTTTCTTAAAGCGTATCAAGCATAAATTTAAGATCGTATTCGAATACATGAAGATCATCGCTGCAGTGTTCTAATATTATAAAGTGAATGCAGATGACAGGAGATCTCTCATGCAATTTTCGTTAAACAAAAAATGGCAGCTTTTCTTGTGTATTGCCTTCTTTATTGCTTCAGGCCCTGCGTTTGCCGATAAGCCGGACTGGAACGACAAGAAAATGGATAATCCATTGGAATGGCGCAAGAATAAGAACAAACAACACAACGATAGAATTGAAAGAGGCATCGATCGGGAACAGGTTCGCGGCGATGAAAGATCAGTCAATATTTATTTCAATACGCATCATCGCGATGTGGTGCGTCGATATTATGACGACAGTTTTCATTCAAGCCACTGCCCTCCCGGCTTAGCGAAAAAGCACAATGGTTGTGTACCGCCAGGGATCGCCAAGAAATGGCATTTAGGTCGCCCATTACCGAGTGATGTTATTTATTACGATTTACCACCACAGCTGATCATTAGCCTTGGCGTGCCACCCGCAGGGCAAAAATATGTCCGCGTTGCCGGTGATATTCTGTTGATCACCGTGGGTACCAGTATGGTTCTTGATGCCATACAAGATCTGAATAATCTGTAAACACAAAGCCCGCATCAACTATCGTGCGGGCTTTTTATTTCTATCTCGCGGTCAGCCGATCTACATCATTTTTTCTTTTTGGATACCGGTTTAATGGTTAATGTGGCCCCTACCGACGCCACCATAATCGCGAACATACCACCCCATTGTTGCCACGTCAGATGCTCCTGCAAAATGAGCAAACCAGAGAGAGCTCCTACCGCAGGTTCTAAGCTCATTAAAGTGCCAAAGGTACGCGAAGGAATACGCCGTAATGCCATCATTTCCAGCGAAAAAGGTAACGCGGTTGATAAGATGCCTACACCGAGCGCAATTGGTAAAATTGATAACTGGAACAACGCCAACCCATTTTGTGCGATGCCGATCGGACAAAAGAAAACTGCCGCAATCAAGGTGCCAATAGCAACAGTTGATTGACCATTTTTGATACCCGCTTTTTTCCCGTACACAATATACAACGCCCAACATGCGCCGGCACTGATCGCAAACAGGGCCCCTTTCAGATTGATATCAGCACTACTTGCGGTGATCGGTAACAACACTAATAGCCCGAGCACAGCCAAAACAATCCATAAAAAATCAACCGGACGACGGGAAGATAAAATAGCAACCGCCAACGGACCGGTAAATTCCAATGCCACCGCAATGCCTAGCGGCAGTGTTTTTATCGATTGATAAAACAGAAAATTCATACCGCCCAACACCAAGCCATACACCAGCAACGGCAATAAGCTGCCCGGTGTCATTGGCGTGCGCCACGGTTTATAAATCAGCGCTAATACTAATGTACCAAAACCCAAACGCAACGAGGTGGCACCTTCTGCGCCAACCAATGGGAACAGTAATTTTGCCAGTGAAGCCCCGCTTTGCACCGAAATCATCGCAACAATAATTAAGCAAACAGGCAGTAAAACAGATGATTTATCAGACGTTACAGACATGAAAAAAGCCCAAAAAAAGAAACCCGCGTAGTGCGGGCTTCTATTATTAAGCAGTTACAGCAGAATTACATGCTTTCTTTAACGCGTTGATGCAGCTCTTGTACTGAACTGACATTGGCAGTTTCATCAATCGCCATGCCCAGACAAGATGCAAAACCAGCATTCAGTGTTGTGGTGTAAGACACTTTGTGCTGCAGTGCGCCGCGACGCAGTTGTTTAGAGTCAGCAATCGCGACACGACCTTCAACGGTGTTCACGATAAAGGTGTATTCGCCATTCTTGATGCGATCCAAAATGTGCGGGCGACCTTCAGAGACTTTGTTCACCTTACGGTTTGCAATGCCTGCGGCAGTCAACGCATCAGATGTACCTGAGGTTGCATCCAGCTCAAAACCAGCTTTGATCAGTGCAGCAGCTAATTCCACCGCACGTTTCTTGTCACCGCCACGCACTGACAACAGTGCACGACCAGACTTAGGCAAGCCTTTGCCTGTGCCCAACTGTGCTTTAGCATACGCTTCTGCGAAAGTCGCACCCACGCCCATCACTTCACCGGTTGAGCGCATTTCAGGGCCAAGCAGCGGGTCAACACCCGGAAACTTGTTGAATGGCAGCACCACTTCTTTGACAGAGAAGTAAGGTGGAATGATTTCTTTGGTGAAACCTTGCTGAGCCAGTGACTGACCAGCCATTACGCGTGCTGCGATCTTAGCCAGTGGTGCACCCGTCGCTTTCGACACGAACGGTACAGTACGCGCCGCACGAGGGTTTACCTCAATCAGGTAAATCACTTTGTCTTTCACGGCAAACTGCACGTTCATCAAACCGATCACTTTCAGTTCCATGGCCAGTTTACGCACCTGCTCGCGGATCTCCGCCAACACATCCGCTGGCAGCGAGTAAGGTGGCAATGAACAGCCTGAGTCACCGGAGTGGATACCACATTGTTCAATGTGTTCCATCACACCACCGATCACAACTTGTTCACCGTCGCAGATGGCATCAACGTCCAGCTCGATCGCGTCGTCAAGGAAGTGATCCAACAATACTGGCGATTCGTTCGATACGCTCACCGCTTCGTTGAAATAACGACGCAGGTCGATTTCGTCAGACACGATTTCCATCGCACGGCCACCCAATACATAGGAAGGACGCACCACCAGCGGATAACCGATCTCTTTGGCTTTCTCAACCGCTTGTTCCATTGCAGTCACAGTGGTGTTCTGTGGCTGTTTCAGGCCCAGACGTTCAACCGCTTGCTGGAAACGTTCACGGTCTTCGGCACGGTCGATAGAATCAGGGCTGGTACCAATGATTGGCACGCCAGCAGCTTCCAGCGCACGCGACAGCTTCAGCGGTGTTTGACCACCGTACTGCACGATCACGCCTTTTGGCTTCTCGATGCGCACGATTTCCAGCACGTCTTCCAGTGTTACTGGTTCGAAATACAGACGATCTGAGGTGTCGTAGTCGGTAGAAACAGTTTCAGGGTTACAGTTAACCATGATCGTTTCGTAACCGTCTTCGCGCAGTGCCAGTGCCGCATGCACACAGCAATAATCGAATTCGATACCCTGACCGATACGGTTCGGGCCACCACCTAACACAATGATCTTGTCTTTGTTGGTTGGTGCCGCTTCACACTCTTCCTCATAGGTAGAGTACATATAAGCAGTGTTAGTTGAGAATTCGGCCGCACAAGTGTCGACACGTTTGTAAACCGGCAGGATCTGATATTGATAACGCAGTTCACGCACTTGCGCTTCTTTCACGTTCAGCAGTTTAGCCAAACGCGCATCCGCGAAACCTTTACGTTTCAGCTTACGCATGAAATCAGCATCGATACCAGACAGACCTTTTGCTGCCACTTCTTTTTCAAGATTCAGCAACTCTTCGATCTGAATCAGGAACCATGGGTCAATCTTGGTGTCATTGAAAATGTCTTGCAGTGACATGCCAGCACGGAACGCATCGGCCACATACCACAGACGATCAGCACCAGGGTTTTGCAGTTCATGGCGAATAGTGGCTTTCGCATCAGTTTCATTCGCATCGATAACTGGATCAAAACCAGTTCTACCAATTTCCAGACCACGCATGGCTTTTTGCAGCGATTCCTGGAAAGTACGGCCAATGGCCATCACTTCGCCGACTGATTTCATCTGAGTGGTCAGACGATCGTTAGCACCGGCAAATTTTTCGAAGTTGAAGCGTGGAACTTTAGTTACTACGTAATCGATAGACGGTTCAAAAGACGCCGGTGTTTTACCACCAGTGATGTCATTCATCAGCTCATCTAAGGTGTAACCAATCGCCAGCTTGGCAGCAATTTTTGCAATCGGGAAACCGGTCGCTTTAGAAGCCAGTGCAGATGAACGCGATACACGCGGGTTCATCTCGATGATAACCATACGGCCATCTTCTGGGTTGATACCAAACTGTACGTTAGAACCGCCGGTTTCAACACCGATCTCACGCAGTACTGCCATCGAGGCATTACGCATCAGCTGATATTCTTTATCAGTCAGAGTCTGAGCTGGTGCCACTGTGATCGAGTCACCGGTGTGCACGCCCATTGGGTCAAAGTTTTCGATAGAACAGACGATGATGCAGTTATCGTTACGATCACGCACCACTTCCATCTCATACTCTTTCCAACCGATCAGCGATTCGTCGATCAGCAGCTCTTTGGTTGGCGACAGATCTAAGCCGCGCTCACAGATCTCAACAAACTCTTCCGGGTTGTAAGCGATACCGCCACCTGAACCACCCATAGTGAACGATGGACGAATGATACATGGGAAACCAACGCTCTTCTGAACGTCCCAAGCTTCATCCATGTTGTGCGCGATACCGGCACGCGGGCATTCCAGACCGATAGAACGCATCGCTAAATCGAAGCGACGACGGTCTTCAGCTTTATCAATTGCATCAGCGGTAGCACCGATCATTTCTACGCCAAACTCGGCCAATACGCCGTGACGCTCCAGATCCAGTGCACAGTTCAGTGCAGTCTGGCCACCCATGGTTGGCAGAACCGCATCTGGGCGCTCTTTTTCAATAATTTTGCGCACGACTTCCCAAGTGATAGGCTCGATGTAAGTAGCATCGGCCATTTCAGGGTCAGTCATGATCGTGGCAGGGTTAGAGTTCACCAGAATGACGCGGAAACCCTCTTCACGCAGTGCTTTACACGCTTGTGCACCAGAATAGTCGAATTCACAAGCCTGACCGATCACAATTGGGCCTGCACCCAGGATCAGAATACTTTTTAAGTCCGTACGTTTTGGCATGACGCTACCTATTCCTGTTATGCGCGATATTTTTTGATCAAGTCGATGAAATGGTCGAACAGCGGAGCTGCATCATGCGGACCTGGGCTCGCTTCAGGGTGACCCTGGAAGCTGAACGCGGGTTTGTCAGTACGATGAATACCCTGCAGAGAACCGTCGAACAGTGATTTATGGGTCACACGCAGGTTAGCTGGCATATCCGCATCATCGGCGGCAAAACCATGGTTCTGGCTGGTGATCATCACCACGTTGCGATCCAGATCTTTCACCGGATGGTTGGCACCATGATGACCAAATTTCATTTTCATGGTTTTCGCACCGGAAGCCAGTGCCAGCAACTGATGACCTAAGCAGATACCAAATACTGGCAGCTCGGTTTCCAGGAAGGTTTTGATCGCTTTGATTGCGTAGTCACATGGTTCTGGGTCACCTGGGCCATTCGACAGGAAAACACCGTCTGGATTCATCGCCAGCACGGTTTCCGCTGGGGTTTGGGCCGGAACAACGGTCACACGACAGCCACGATCAACCAACATACGCAGAATATTGCGTTTCACACCGAAATCGTAAGCAACGACATGGAATGGGTATTCAGCAGGTTGAGTATGACCTTGGCCCAGTTTCCATGAACCTTCGGTCCATTCATACGCTTCAGTACAGCTCACGACTTTCGCCAGATCCATGCCTTTCAGGCCAGGGAAGGCTTTCGTTGCCGCCAGCGCTTTCGCTGCATCCAGGTCACCGCCTGCGATGATGCAACCAGCCTGAGCGCCTTTTTCACGCAAAATACGAGTCAGTTTGCGGGTATCAATTTCTGCAATACCAACCACATTGTGCTTCTTCAGATAGTCAGACAGCGTGGCCTGATTACGGAAGTTAGACGCAACTAATGGCAGATCGCGAATGATGAGGCCTTGAGCATGAATGTTTGGGGATTCTTCGTCTTCAGAATTGGTACCAGTGTTACCAATGTGGGGATAAGTCAGCGTTACAATTTGGCGGCAATAAGAAGGATCAGTGAGAATTTCTTGATAGCCTGTCATCGAGGTATTGAAAACAACTTCCCCGACTGAACAGCCTTCAGCACCAATAGACACACCCTTAAACACCGTCCCATCTTCCAACACTAACAGGGCAGAATGAGTCAAGACGACCTCCAAGTCATTAAATTTATGCTTGTACCCCGATCAGTATGTTTCCTGCGCACTGAAGGGGTGATTTTATTGCCTGTTTAGGTTTGTTTGGCTGAAAACGCCATTTTACAAACTCACATCAGGCAAATTCCGGCTATTCTACCTGAACTCAGATAAGAAGCCAATCCCATGTAAGTGACGAATGAAAAATCATGCATACTATAAGCATAAAACAGCATGAATAATGAGAAATGGTGAAATTTAAAAAAGAAGAGGTATAAAAATAGAGGATATCGGTAAAAACAAACATCTAACCGATATAAAAACAAAAAATAGATAAAACCCCTTTATTTAAAGGGGTAGAAGCTGAAAGTAAAAATGTCTCTATAAAATAAAACCGCCAAATGGCGGTTTTATTTAAGATCTAATACGTCTTGCATATCAAAAAGACCACAAGATTGATCTTTTAACCAGTTAGCTGCACGAACAGCGCCATTTGCAAACGTCAAACGACTGGATGCTTTGTGGGTGATCTCAACACGTTCACCAATATCTGCAAACATGACGGTATGTTCACCAACCAAATCGCCGGCACGGATAGTGGCAAAACCGATGGTATTGCGGTCACGTTCACCCGTGATCCCTTCACGACCATACACAGCGCATTGTTTCAGATCACGACCCAGTGTCTTGGCAACCACTTCACCCATGCTCAGTGCAGTACCTGATGGTGCATCGACTTTATGACGGTGATGACCTTCGATGATCTCGATGTCAGTATAATCACCCATCACTTTCGCCGCTTGTTCCAGCAGTTTGAAAACCAGATTCACACCAACACTGAAATTAGAGGCAAACACGATGCCGATTTTGGTTGCAGCATCCGCAATGGCGGCTTTACCTGCATCATCAAAACCAGTCGTACCAATCACGATCCGTTTATTATTCGCGACAGCAAATGCCAGGTTTTTTAATGTCACTTCCGGGCGGGTAAAATCTATAATGACGTCGAATTGATCTTTTACTTGTTCCAGATCATCAGCCACCAGCACATTCATTGCACCCAAGCCATTCAGATCACCAACGTCTAAACCAATCACGGTCGAACCCGGGCGCTCAAGTGCAGCACCCAATGCAACCTGATTATTGCTCTGAATTGCTTCCAGCAAGGCCTTACCCATACGGCCCTGACAGCCCATCAATGCGATACGAATCGGAGCGGTCATCTTGTTCCTCATTCTATTTCTGACCTGCTGACATTGGTCAGCAGATATGGTTTTTCAGATACAAAAAAGGCCAGATGTCTGGCCTTTTTCCGGCTTACGCCAATACGTTCAGTAATTCTACTTCAAAAACCAGCGTAGAGAACGGAGGAATTGAGCCTGCGCCACGTTCGCCGTATGCCAGATTGTGCGGAATAAACAGTTTCCATTTCGCGCCTTCTGACATCAGTTGCAGTGCTTCAACCCAACCGGCGATCACGCCGCCAACAGGGAATTCAGCTGGTTGACCACGTTGTACTGAGCTGTCGAATACGTTGCCATCAGTGAAAGTACCGTGGTAGTGCACGCGTACTTTATCAGAAGCAGCAGGTTGTTTGCCTGAGCCAGGAACCAGCACTTCATATTGCAGACCTGATTCAGTCACTTTTACTTCTGGGCGTTTTGCATTTTCAGCCAGGAACTCGATACCGCCTGCTTGCATGGTTTTAGCACGCTCAGCTTCTTCAGCAGCCATTCTTTCATTCAGAATGCGGAATGCTTCGCCGATTTGCTCATGCTCAACAGCAAAAGGTGCGTTGTTGATTGCATCTTCAATACCTTGCTGCACAGCAGACAAATCAAAACCGGCAAAAGACTGCTCAGTTAACTGCTGGCCAATCTGACGACCAATACCGTAACAGGCTTGCTGTTCGGTTGTTTGAAACTTAGACATAAACACTCCGCGATTATCACAAAGCTCGCATGTTAACAGACTGGCAACTTTTTCAGAACCCTATCCGGCACATTGCGGATGAACTCCGTCCGCTTGTGCTTGCTGATACATGGGTTGCATTTGTGGCACTAAAGACTGCAGTTGGTTGATTCGGGTTTGATCAGATGGATGTGTGGACAAGATTTCCAGCGGCGCATTACCTTGGCTGGCTCCAGCCATATTATGCCAAAGACTGACCGCTTCCTGCGGATTAAAACCCGCCATCGCCATCAGTTGTAAACCCAATACATCGGCTTCCGTTTCATGCGCACGGCTATATGGCATTAATACACCATATTGCACGCCCATGCCTAATGCCGCCATCGCGGGGCCTTTGGTGCTGCTATTTTGCAGAATTTGATCCGCAGCAGCCATGCCCATATTAGCCACTTGGCTCTGAGATAAACGTTCATTCGAGTGTTGCGCTAATACGTGCGAAACCTCATGGCCGATAACAGCCGCCAGCTGATCCTGATTTTTAGCGACTTTTAGCAAACCGGTATACACGCCAATGCGGCCACCGGGCAGCGCAAAAGCATTGACCTCTTTCGAGTCAAAAACAACAACCTCCCATTGACCGGGGTTGGTGTTAGCATACTGCGCTGGAATAGCCTGAGTAATTGCTTGAGCAACACACTGAACGTAGCGAGTTTGTTTTGGGTCTGTCGATACACGCTCTTTTTGTTTTATCTGCTGGAAAGACGATAACCCCATTTGAGCAACATCGTTATTTCCCATTAATAACAATTGTTTGCGACCAGTAGGCGAAACAGCACACGCACTCAACAAACAAAGAGTTATGCCAGCTAACAGGCTTTTTTTCATACACACTCCGGACAGGATGTCCTACAGTAAAATTGTGTAAATCTTAGAGCATTGGTTGCATAAAACAACATCTTCCCTGTCATTAAAATGTCAACCTGCTGACACAGAAGCGTCACTCCACAGAGCAAAACTAGCGCAGTCTGGACTAGATGGAGTTTACCTGATGTTTACAGTCGACGAATTACTCTCGGCACATAGTTCAAAACCGGTTCCCCGCTGGTACAAACCCTTTCTGCGCTACTTGCTGTGCGAAAAAGAATTTCAACGTTTCGGCGAAAAATATCCGAATTTGCACGGCTTGGATTTCATTGAACAAGCATTACGTTATTTATCGTTTGCCTGTGATGTTTGTGAAAATGAGTTAGAACATATTCCCGCCCAGGGGCCGGTTGTGATTGTCGCGAATCATCCTATTGGTTCATTAGACGGGTTAGCACTGCTGCAGATCATTTCTCGCGTGCGCGGCGATGTGAAAATTATCGCTAACCAACTACTCAGTCAGATCAAACCTCTGAATGAATTGTTGCTGCCCGTTGATAACATGAATGGCAACACGCAACGACAGCAGATCACCGCGATTAATGAGCATTTAGGGAAAGGCGGCGCACTGATCGTATTTCCCGCCGGAGAAGTATCGCGCTTAAACATTCACGGTATTTATGATGGCCGCTGGAATAATGGCTTTTTACGTTTGGCAACCCAGCACCGTGCGCCGATTGTGCCGATCCATATCTCTGGGCATAACTCATGGCTGTTTTATGGCACATCATTACTGAATAAATCACTGTCGACGCTGTTACTAGTACGCGAAATGTTCCACCAGCGTAAAGGGCACATCAAGATCCGTATCGGGGCCAAAATCCCGTTCAATGAATGGTCAAAATTACCCGTCACCGGTAAGGCATTAGCTAAGCTGTTTCGTAAACATCTCTATCGCTTAGGCAAAGGAAAATCCGGCATTCTGACCACCGAAGCCCCCATCGCCTTAGCTGAAAATCGAGTAAAATTGAAAAAGGCTGTTGAAGCTTGCCAACCATTGGGAAATACGCCGGATGGTAAACATATTTATCTCTATCGCCGTGAACAAGCGCCCTCTTCCGTGATCTTAAAAGAACTCGGACGCTTACGAGAAATTGCCTTCCGAGCGGTTGGCGAAGGCACCGGCTTGCGTCGTGATCTTGATAGTTTTGATGACGATTATTACCACTTATTGTTGTGGGATAATAAAGAGCTGGAGATCGTCGGTGCTTACCGTTTTATGCCCACCAAAGAGCAATTAGAACGGAAAGGCCATAAAGGTCTATATAGTTATGGCTTGTTTCATTACGACACCGCAATGAGTCATATTCTTGAGCAGGGGATTGAACTTGGCCGTAGCTTTATTCAGCCACGTTATTGGGGAAAACGCAGCCTCGATTATTTATGGCAAGGTATCGGCGCATTTTTAGCGCAGAACCCGCAATATCGTTATTTGTTCGGGCCGGTGTCGATGTCAGCCAGTTTGCCAACGCCGGCGCGTGATTTGCTGGTTTCATTTTACAAACTGCATTTCAGCCCACGTTGGCCATTAGCGCGTTCACGCCAACCGTATGCAAATGGTTCTCTGGATATTGCCAGTCAGTTTATCGGCGAAGATTACCAGCAAGATTTAGGCATATTAAAATCCATGCTCGATAATCTGGGTTGCAGTATTCCCACTTTATATAAGCAATATTCCGAATTATGCGAACCCGGTGGCGTGCAATTTCTGGATTTTGGCATCGACCCTGATTTTGGTAACTGTGTCGATGGGTTGGTATTAATTGATGTGCACAAAATGAAGCAGAACAAACGCCAGCGTTATATCGATTGCCATTTGATTGATAACACAGTGACAACCGCAAGTGCGTAAATTGATTTGGCAAAACAAAACGCCCCGCAATATGTCGGGGCGTTTTACTATCTTGATATTCGCAACACGGTCATTGCTAAATTAGAGCTTGTAACCCAGCTGTTGGCGTAAATAAGCCCCGGAACCTAACAACCCAGGTTGTTGATGCGTGATCAGGAAGACAGGGATTGATTCCAGATAAGCGTGGAAACGGCCTTTATCTTCGAACGCAACACGGAAACCAGACGCTTTAAAGAATTCCAGGAAACGAGGAACAATACCGCCAGCAATATAGACGCCACCAAATGTGCCCAGATTGAGTGCCAGGTTACCGCCAAAACGCCCCATCAGCACGCAGAACAAGCTCAGTGCACGACGACAGTCAATATCTTCATCCGCCAATGCCCGTTCAGTAACATCTTTCGGTTGCAGGTTTTCTGGTACACGTTCATCAGATAGCACCAAACCACGATAAATATTAACCAAACCAGGGCCAGACAGCAGACGTTCAGCCGATACGTGACCAAGTTCTTCACGCAGTGCTTCCAATACCATCACTTCTTCAGTGCTGTTTGGTGCAAAATCAACGTGACCACCTTCACCAGGCAAGCTCATCCACGCTTCGCCGGTATGCACCAGATGAGCAACGCCCAAACCTGTGCCGGCACCATAGACAGCAATTGGCTTGCCTGCTTGCGCCGCTTCACCACCGAACTGGATCTTGTCTTCTGCTTTCAATGCAGGAATAGCCATGGAGATCGCAGTAAAGTCATTAATAATAGACAGATGTGTCAGACCCAGATTTTGTTGCATTTCACTTTGTGAGAACGCCCAGGTGTGGTTAGTCATAGCCACCCAGTCACCGGTGATCGGGCAAGCAATCGCGATACATGCACTGCTGACTTTAGCAGCTGTCTCTTCCAGATAAACGCGGATCACCGCTTCAAGAGATGGGTATTCAGCACCTGAATAGTTTTTGATGTGCGATAAACTACCGTCTTGTAAACTACACAATGCAAGACGTGCATTCGTACCACCAACATCGCCCACCAGAACCTGCTCAGCCATTATAATCTCCCCAAAAGTCACTCATGTTGGAATATCAATATAGTTACAATAGTTTACTTTCACGAATCAGAAGTCTACATATTGTCAGAAATAGAAAACGCCAAATAGATCACAGCATCTGTGATTTGATCAACAAATGTTGTTTTTTTCCTACATTTTGCTGTCTATGCTAACTTTATCTGTTACCTTTAACATTAATAACAACTAACCAACACTATTCGCTGCGAGCTGGATCACTAAGCATGAATACACTGGAAAAAATCACTAAACATCTGGAACATTTCAGTAAATCAGAGCGCAAAGTCGCCGAAGTGATTCTACATTCGCCTCAAGTCGCGATTCATTCCAGCATCGCTACGCTCGCAAAAATGGCCGATGTCAGTGAACCAACAGTGAACCGATTTTGTCGTCGTCTCGACACAAAAGGCTTCCCCGATTTCAAGCTGCACCTGGCTCAGAGCCTGGCTAATGGCACCCCGTATGTGAATCTGCATGTCGAAGAAAATGACACGCCAGATGAATACACCACCAAGATTTTTGAATCGACTATCGCTTGTCTGGAAGTCGCTAAAAATAGTCTGGATACAACTGCAGTTAACCGGTGTGTTGATTTACTCACGCAAGCCAAAAAGATCTCGTTCTTTGGTCTTGGTGCCTCGTCAGCGGTTGCCCATGATGCCTTGAATAAATTCTTCCGTTTCAACATTCCAGTGGTTTGTTTTGATGACATCGTCATGATGCGGATGAGCTGCATTAACAGCAGTGATGGTGATGTTGTGGTAGTGATCTCCCATACCGGTCGTACCAAAGCGCTGGTTGAGATTGCCGCATTAGCGCGCCACAATGATGCAACCGTGATTGGTATTACAGCGCAGGATTCTCCTTTAGCTGCTCAATGTAATCTGGTGCTATCGATGGATGTGCCGGAAGATACTGATGTTTATTTACCCATGGCATCACGCATCGCCCAACTGGCATTAATTGACGTATTAGCGACCGGATTTACATTACGCCGAGGCGTAAAATTCCGCGAAAATTTGAAGAAGGTCAAAGAAGGGATAAAAGATTCTCGCTTTGAATCACTGCATCAGTGAAATCGTTTCCCATATCCCGCATCATGCCCCCATTGTGTATCGAAATGTGTCGTTTCGTATCATCGAAATGACACAACCGACCTGTAATGTTCCTACAACTTACATTCTCGCACATTTATTGCAGGTCACTTTTTTCATATCAATTTCCGTTTTCTGTTATTTGCTATTTATAACTAACTCATGGAGCTGAAGATGTTAAGAAGAACTAAAATCGTGACCACACTGGGTCCGGCAACTGATCGTGAAGGCGTTCTGGAAGGGATTTTGGAAGCCGGTGCCAACATGGTACGCATGAACTTTTCTCACGGCACAGCGGAAGATCATATTGCCCGCGCCAAGCATATTCGTGAACTGGCTGCTCGTCTGGGTAAATCGATTGCAATTCTGGGCGACCTGCAAGGCCCTAAAATCCGTGTGTCTACCTTCAAAGACAACAAGATTATGTTGAAAGTGGGTGACAAATTCCTGTTGGATGCCGAGATGGGCAAAGGTGAAGGTACGCAGGAACAAGTCGGTATCGACTACAAAAAACTGCCGGAAGATGTGATCAGCGGTGACATTCTGTTACTGGATGATGGTCGTGTGCAGTTAAAAGTAGACAGCGTCGATGGCAGCAAAATTTTCACCACCGTAACTGTGGGCGGCCCACTGTCTAACAACAAAGGGATCAACAAAAAAGGTGGTGGTCTGTCTGCCCCTGCGTTGACTGAAAAAGACAAAGCAGACATCAAAACTGCTGCACTGATGCAAGTAGACTATCTGGCGGTTTCTTTCCCACGTAACGGCGCAGATCTGAACTATGCGCGTGAACTGGCTCGTGAAGCAGGTTGTCACGCTAAGATCGTTGCTAAAGTAGAACGTGCAGAAACAGTGGCCACTGACGAAGCGATGGAAGACATCATTCTGGCTTCTGATGTGGTAATGGTTGCACGCGGTGACTTGGGTGTGGAAATCGGCGACTCTGAGCTAATGGGTGTACAGAAAAAACTGATCCGCAGTGCCCGTAAATTAAATCGCGTTGTTATTACTGCAACGCAGATGATGGAATCGATGATCAAAGCACCGATGCCAACACGTGCCGAAGTCATGGACGTTGCCAACGCAGTATTAGATGGTACTGACGCCGTCATGCTGTCAGCTGAAACTGCCGCTGGTGATTTCCCGATTGAAACCGTCTTAGCCATGGCCAGCGTTTGTGTCGGTGCAGAAAAACACCCAAGCGTGAACGTATCAAATCATCGCATGACTTACACCTTTAACTCTGTTGAAGAAACTGTAGCCATGAGCACCATGTATGCGGCTAACCACATGCAGGGCGTTAAAGGTATTGTCGCGATGACCGAATCAGGCACCACCCCGCTGCTGATGTCACGCTTAAGCTCTGGTCTGCCAATTTTTGCTCTGTCTCGTCATCAACAAACATTGAACTGGTGTTCTCTGTATCGTGGCGTAACGCCAGTTTATTTCGATGCGGATGAATCACAACCAGTGATCCAGAATTGTCGTGACGCGATTTCTGAGCTGAAAAGCCGCGGTTATCTGAAATCAGGCGACCTGATCCTGATGACTTATGGCGACAAAATTGAAAGTATTGGTGGTACAAACACTTGTAAGATGATGATTGTAGAATAATTCCTACAATGCAGAACAACGCCGGCAAGTGCCGGCGTTTTTTATACCGTTTGAATAATTCGCTGATAGGTCTCGCTCGCCTTATGCTGAGCAAAAGACCTGACCTCATCAATTTCAGTGAGATGTTGGCATAACAATCGATAAACTGAATCGGTGTCTTTTGGTTTTAACATTCCCACTAGTGCTTCCATCGCTTCACTCAATGGCATTGATTTGCGATAAGGCCGATCTTCTCTCAGTGCAGTAAATACATCTGCATAGGTCATGATCCGCGCTTCTTCTGACAACGCGCGACCATCCAAACCAAATGGATAACCGGAACCATCTGTTTTTTCATGATGATTACTGGCCCAGGCACAAATATCAGCCAGCACGTTTAATTCACTCAAGATTGAATTAGTATAAAAAGCATGTGCTTTCATGCGGTTAAATTCTTTGGCCGTTAATTTATCTGGCTTGTTTAGAATCTCACTCGGCACCGCGATTTTGCCAATATCATGTAAATAACCGGCAACCCGCAATTTACGGCTTTTTTCCTCTGAAAATGGTTTTAGTTTTGCTAATTCATAGGCTACTGCCGCCACACCCGCAGAGTGGGTAGAGGTAAATTGACTTCGAAAATCGATCACATGCGAAAAGGTAAGCGCTAAAGATTCCAATACATCAATATCGATATTAATAGGTGGTTCATACGCTAAAGTACGGTGTAATAACGTTTCCATTGCACAGCCATCTAACCGTAACCAAAAAGCATCGTGTAATGATGCCCGCATAAATGCCTCAACCAATTCTGGTTTAAACACTAAACCAGATAAAGCTTGGATAGCATCTCTAATTTTTTCGGTTTGATCTAAAATCCAAACATTAGGATCAATAGAAATATCAATGCGATCTGCCAGATGTAATAGGAAACTTTCTTCTGGAACAATTTCATCGCCAACCAGCACACCGTCGCCGTTGTGCCAATAATGATGATGAAAACGGATCACGGGAACAATATCAGCAAAATAGGCAAAATCACACAACATGCCGGCACCTAATGCGGCATGAGGATGATCTTCTTCGACATCCATTTGCAGCAATTCTGCTTTTTCAGAAGAAGAAACGGCACCGATATCATGCAGTACTGCGGCTAAAATCAAACGTCGTTTTTGTTCCGCGTTCCATTGTGCTTCATCCGCAATGGCTTCTGCTAATATGGCGACCCGGAGATGATGTTGATGGACAAACGAACTGACCATATCAATTGAATGTGCCAGTGAAATGATAATATCTTGAAGCTTAAGTTCTGGGTGCATGGCAACACTCTCTTATTGTCGGCGTCAATAAAATTAAGAACTAGCGGTATCTATTGAAACTATAGTAATCCAAAGTAAAGTCCATTCAATATTTATGGCTTTGTTTTATGTTTTTGATACCGCTAAAAATGACCGACAATCGAAGTAGACATGCGGAAAATCTATTGGTAGGAATAAAGATCAAATCATTTTGTTAAATGTGTGACTGCTTTACGCGATACAAACCTTATTGCGTCCAGCATGTTTAGCGCAGTACAGCGCCTCATCAGCCTGACTAAGTAAGGCATATAGATTGTAATCAGCGGAGGTTGGTGTACTGATACCTATTGATATTGTAAACCGCATAACCACTTCACCGTTATGCAGCGGGATCTCAGCAGTTTCGACGGAACTTCTGAGACGTTCAGCAACTACCTCGGCGCTCGCTTGGTCAGTTTCCGGTAGAAAAACAGCAAACTCTTCCCCACCAATACGCCCTTCAATATCAGCCACACGCAGCGTTTTTTGAAAAATATCGCCCAGTGTAATCAGCACCTGATCGCCCGATTTATGGCCATAGGTATCGTTGATAATTTTGAAGTTGTCGATATCAAGCATTAAGATCGAGAAGTTATGACCATAACGTGAAGCTTTTTTTATTTCTCGCTCAGCCAACTCCATGAAATAACCACGATTATTTAATCCGGTCAGATAATCTTGCCGAGCCTGTAATTCAAGTTTTGTCAGTAATGCCTTGCGTTCGGTCATATCACGGCTGATTTCCATGATCGCGATTGGTCGATCATTTTCATCCCGTTTTACAGCCCAGCGACTAGCAACGACAATGCGGGCACCATTTTTGATGACGTGCTCCAATTCGCCTTCCCACTGCCCAGTGCGAAATAAGATCTCTTCAATTTCAGCCAGTGGTTGTGGAAACTGAGTCTCCAGCAATTGATGTATATTTTGGTCTCGAACATCTTCCTGCGACCAACCATAAGTGCGCTCTGCGCCACGATTCCAAAAAGTGATGGAATTATTTATATCGCGAACAATAATGGCATCATGAGCCAAATCGAGTAATTCAGCCTGTTCAATAAGCTGTTTTTCTGCTTTTTTCCGCTCAGTAATATCGGTATGGGTACCTGACATCATGAGTGGTGAGCCATCTTCAGCCCAGCTAACCACCTTGCCATGCGTAAGAACGTATTTCCATTCACCCGATTTGGTGCGGATACGCAACTCGACCTGATGACAGGGGATTTTCCCGGCTAAATGCAAATTGATCGACTCTATCGCTTTCGCCAAATCATCGGGATGAACATGGTGATGCCAATTATCAATGGAGAAATCACCCTCTCCAGGTTCATACCCTAACATTGACTCAAAACGGTCACTGACTATGAATTGTCGACTAGGCAACTCCCAGTCCCAAAAGCCTTGCTCTGAACCTTCTAAGACACGTTTAAGGCGTGCTTCACTTTCCTGCAACGATAATGGTTCTTCGCCCATTTTCTTATTTTTCATATCACTAACTCGGTGGTTATCACTTGGGCGATTAATAGTTCTTGTAACTGTTCGATCGGCAATGGTCGGCCAAATAAATATCCTTGATAGGCGTAACACCCTAAACTAGCCAGCAATACGCGCTGGATTTCAGTTTCTACGCCTTCCGCAATAACGGATAATCCCATCGTCTGACTGAGATCGATAATCGTCTGGGCTATTGCTGCACAATTTGGGTCATCCAATAGATCCCGAACGAACGAGCGATCAATTTTTAACTGATCTAAGGGCAGCCGTCGCAAATAAGCGAGCGATGAATAACCTGTACCAAAATCATCCAGCGAAAAGCCAACGCCATGTGCTTTGAGTGCTGACATTTTGGCAATAACTTCATCCACTTTCTCGACTAACAGGCTTTCGGTCAACTCCAGTTTCAATTGTTGCGCGTTAGCACCCGTTTTGTGCAGAATATCCAGCACTTGTTCAACAAAATCAGCACAGTTGAACTGAACAGAACTGACGTTCACCGATAAAGTCAGTGCTGCACTTTCTGGTTGTAATGCCCAATCCGCCAGTTGAGAACAGGCGGTTTCCAACACCCAAAACCCCAATGGCTTGATCAACCCAGAATCTTCTGCCACAGGAATAAATTCAACCGGAGAAACGAGACCTACGCCGGGGCGATCCCATCTGACTAACGCTTCCGCCCCGGTAATATGCCCGCATTGATCAACCTGCGGTTGGTAATACAACCGGAACTGCTGTTCACGTAACGCCTCTTGCAAACCATTTAACAATTCAGCACGTAATGTGACGGCTTTTTGCATTTCCAGATCAAAAAATCGCAGCGAATTCCGGCCCGATGACTTTGCCTCATACATCGCCAGATCAGCTTGTTTCATCAGTTCATCAACATTGGCTTGCTTGGAGAATAAGGTGATACCGATGCTCACACTACCCTGGTACTTGTGGTTATCAATTTGATAATTCTGATTCAGTGCCTCCAAAATCTTCCGGCCAGCCGCTTCAGCTTGTGTGGCAGCTTCCGGCTGGTTTTGAGAGAGATCTTCCAGCATTACCAGAAATTCATCACCACCTAACCGCGCGACCGTGTCATTTTTTCGAATACAGGCATTTAAGCGTTCCGCTACCTGTTGCAACAGACGGTCGCCGACATCATGCCCCAAAGTATCATTGAGGGTTTTAAAATTATCTAAATCAATAAACAGCAAAGCGCCTACACTTTGATTACGGGCGCTGGCCGCTATGGCTTGCTGTAATCGATCGAGTAACAAGCGGCGATTAGGCAATCGAGTAAGCGGATCGTAGAACGCCAGATGCATGATCTGCGCTTCGGCATCCTTGCGTTGTGTGATATCTATTTGGGAGCAGACGTAGTGAGTAATTTGTCCTTTTTCATCCCGAACAGCGGTTATAGTGATCCAATTGGCATAGACCTCTCCACTCTTTCGTCTATTCCATATCTCACCTTGCCAAAAGCCGGTATCAAGTAAACTCTGCCACATCGCCTCATAATATGCGGCCGGATGATAATCAGAGCGAATCAGCCTTGGTGTCTGCCCTACCGCTTCTTCGGCTGAGTAACCTGTCGTCAACGTGAATGCTTGGTTAACACGCAAAATGACGCCCTGCGCATCTGTAATAAACATACCTTGCTGAGATTCAAAAGCCGCTGCAGCAATACGTAATTCCGCTTCAGCTCGGACAAGGCTGCTCATATCCGCATCCATACAAAACAGCACGGGCGGATGATTTGGGATCGCAACCACGGTGTGACTGGAATGCACATGAACAGCATGCCCATTCTTGTGTCTCAATTCTAAGCGGCCTGCGGGAATACCCTGCCCTGACTCAAACATCCAATTCACAGCGCCTTCAACTTCCTGTCGAATATCCACAGGAATGATGAGATCTAACAGATTGCCACCCAGCGCTTCTTCGGCGGTATAACCGTAAATTTTTTCTGATGCTTGATTCCAGTAAACCACCGTACCATTGGGCAAATATCCCTGGATAGACATGGCATCGGCTTCGTCGAATAGCTTTTTGAAGCGAGCTTCGCTGACTTCTCTGGAATGTTTTTCATCCCGAAATGCAGAATAAGGTGTTATTTCCGCCATATAAACTCTGCCATGTTTGTTCCCATCAATAGAAAACATAGTCCGACAACAACAGACATGATCTATTTATATATTAGGAATGTGATTTTTTCCTCTCGACTTGAGCACCGTGTGAGCAACTTACTGAAAGTAATTGTATTGTGGTGGTATTAACCAAGCAGACTGTTAAGATTTATTAAGCAATTTAGATTTATTTAAAAACTACTAACTTATCATTTGAGACTACTGTTGATGCCTAAGACCCAAAGACTTCCGATTTCAGTTTGTATGATTGTGCGGAATGAAGAAAAACACTTAGCTGAAGCACTGAAGTCTGTTTGTGATTTAGTCAGTGAAGTGATCGTTGTCGATACAGGAAGCCACGATCGGACAATGGAAATTGCTCGTGAATTTGGTGCAAAGTTATTGGAATTTCCATGGCAGGATGATTTTTCACTTGCTCGAAATGTGGCACTTCAAGCAGCCAGTTTTGACTGGATTTTGTCACTGGATGCGGATCAACGACTGCCCCCCAATTCACAGCAAACATTGGCAGCAGCATTAACCAGCCCGCATATGGCCAAAATTGTCACGATCTGCGCAGTAGCCGATGACTCGGCTAACGAACAGCTTGGTTCCTATACAGCTTTGCGTCTTTTTAGACGTGATGCAAAGATTCGATATCAAGGGCGGATACATGAAAGCATTGCTGAATCGCTGCTAAAAATTGGCAGTACCGAATGGCCAGATTCAAAAATAACGTTACTGGATATTGGTTATAGCAGTGCAGATGAGCGACAAAGAAAAAAAGACCGTAATCTGCTGTTACTTGAACGATCTAGAGCAGAAAACCCGAATGATCTGTTTGTTGCTTATAAACTGGCACTAACATTACCAGCATCACGAAATAGCGAACGAAACGAACTATTATTCGAGACAATCAATACCGCATTGGTTTTGCCTGAAAAAGAAATTCGAGCCTTACCATTTATGCATCGGTTGTTAGCCGCGGCAGTTGATGCATATGTAGAACAAGGGCGTTTATGTGAAGCGGCAGATATTGCGTTATCACTACTCCCCCGCCTCGGTTCAAGCTGCTATTTCACAGCTGGGCGAGCAGTTGCACGAACTGGTCAAACCGAATTAGCATTTGATCTATTGACTCATTACCTAACTATTGACACACAAACTATGGATTTAGCGGTTCAACCTGATCCAGATGCTAATAGTGCTGAGGCCTGTCGCTGGTTGGGATGGCTTTCACATATGGCGGGCAATTTCAGTGCAGCAGGAAGTTGGTTTCAAAAAGCATTGGAAACAGCAAAACCGGATCAACACGCAACGATTGAATGTGAAAAGATCCGAATCAATATCGCTATGGGCCACCTCTCTGAAGCAAGCAAAAATATAGAAAGACTGTTTCCTCTGGCAACAAATTCATCATCCCTATTTAAAGAATTAATGCTGGTGAGTGCCGAATTATCTAATTCAATTGGAGACCAAAGTGGTGCCAGAGAATTAGCTCAAGCTGCACTTTCCACCACCGATGATAGAGCCGCTGCATTATTGGCAATATTAGAGTTGAAAAATGGTAGCAAAAATAAAGAACAGCTCAGTGAATTAATGACTGCACTGGTGGGTCGCCGATATGATTTATTGGCAGTTCGCGCCATGCTAGCAACAGCTTTAGACATGCCATTTACGCTCAAAATGCCTAATGCGGCGGCTAAGTATTTGTCACAAACACTTCAATAATTTGCATAATTATCCTTGTCTTTTCAATGTCATTCAGCGATCAGCGGCAAACCCAAGAATAATAAAATCATCCACAAATTATCGTACAAAATGTAAATTAACGGATGAGCCATACGAACATTCATAGCACCTGAGCGTGCTATTATTTGGTCAACCCTTATCTGTTAAATATTATTTACACCGATTATTTTATGGCAGCTAATTTTGAGTAAATCAAAGACCGTATTTTTATTCTGAGGCACTCGATATTTATAACCGCTATCAGGTGTGGACTGCGTTGGGTATGGCAACCATTATCGTTACTTTGGTGTTTGCCTCTGCCGTTTGGCAATTATTAGAACATTCCCACACAGCCAATAATAAAAAACAACCCGTTCATCTGTGTTAAGTGTGAGCAAACAGATGTGTTTTTCTGTATTGGCGTGGAGTCAGCTTGAACATTTGCTTGAATGCATGAATATAAGACGAGTCTGATTGATAACCAAACTCCAGCGCAATGTGTTGTATCGATTTATTGGTATCCAACACGGCCAGTGACAACACTAAACGAATATGTTGCCGCCATAACGAGAATGAGAGTTTAAATTCGTTTGCAAGCAACCTTGATAACGTCCGCTCTGATGCCCCCGCAATCAACGCCCACTCGGCCAGTGTTCTTTCTGAATCAGGCTGTTGTTTCAGCTGATCAAAAATGGTTTTTAATCGCTTATCAGTCGGAATAAACAGGGGAATCGCTACACTGCCCGCCAGTGTTAATTGGTCATTCAAAACTGCCAGCAGCCGCGATAAACGTTGCTCGGAATAGACGTCATCGAGATCAAACAGCATTAAAATCAGCTCTTTCAGGAATGGTGTTACCTGACACGACTTTGCGGCAGACAGAAATTCAACGGAATGCGACGGGTTTAAATAGATCGCCAAAAACTCCGTCTGCGTGATCGCTATAGAGCGATGACGCGAAAAAGCGGGCACAAATAACAGCCCATTATGTGGAATGATGAAGCTCTTTTCATCGATGGTTGATTGCAGTAACCCTCTGACAGGATAAATGATCTGATGCCATTCGTGCTCGTGTAACTCTTCCACGAACCCCACAGGCATATCAATCACCCGAGTCACTATCTGCCCACACTGAGCATTCGCAATTAATTGATTGGCTTGCATGGTTGGCGACTTAGCAATGCTTTGTGGCTTAAAGCCTACAACATGACATGAAAAATTTGAATATCATCGCGACATCTAGCAGCGAAGGAGCTAACGCAATGCATATTCATTTTGTTATTCATGAGTCGTATGAAGGCCCAGGGGCATTTAGCCAGTGGGTTGCAAAAAACAGCTTTCAGCAAACAGTGACCCGTCTCTATCTCGGTGAAGAACTGCCTCGCGAGCTGCACTTTGATCTGTTGATCGTTTTAGGTGGCCCACAATCTCCTGCAACCAGCAAAACGGAATGCGCCCATTTTGACGCTGCCGCAGAGAAACATCTCATCGGTCGCAGCATCAACGCCGGTAAAGCCGTCATCGGCGTTTGTTTGGGCGCACAATTGATTGGGGAAGCATTAGGGGCAACATTCGAGCACAGCCCCGAAAAAGAGATCGGCTATTTCCCCATCGCGTTAACCGATGACGGCAGAAATGACCCACTCTTGGCACATTTTAGCCACACCGAACTGGTTGGCCATTGGCATAACGACATGCCGGGGCTGTTGCCATCAACCCAAGTGCTTTCTACAAGTCGGGGTTGTCCGCGCCAGATTGTGAAATTTATGAATTTAGTTTACGGTTTTCAATGTCACCTCGAATTTACCCCGCGAAGCGTGGCGGCCCTGCTTGAGTGTGCGTTCGAACCTCAACATGTTGGCTTGAAACCATGGGTGCAAGATAAAGAGACTATTTTGAACACCAACACTCAAAAGATGAATGAATTGCTGTTTGTCTTTCTGGATAACCTTGTCGCACACCTAAACGACTAATCCGAATGCGTGGCTCACTCGTTAAGCCACCAAGATGAATCATGAAGATGGGAAGGTAAACGTGGATCTATTTGTTTTCGCCATCGGCGGTAATGCCGGAAAATCAAATATTGAAGTACATGATATTCAATTTGTTATTGCTGAAAAGCCGGAAGAAGCGTGGCCAACGCTGCGTGAACATTGGTTTGGCGATCAAGATAAAATTCACCTTGATGGCTATGGCCGCCTGCGTTGGGTGAATGGTTATCGCGTGTCGGTATCAAAAACACCACCCGCATCCGAATTACCCAAACTATTTTTCGTCAATGTTGGTGCTTATTGCAAAACCGAGCTGATGGAGTTACACGCCTTTGATTTTTTCGTCGCCAACAATGCCACCGATGCCAAAAAACAGGCGCTAGAATCGTTACTTTCCGGTGAGCAACAGCAACATAAAGACAATTTAAAAGATGTCGATGACTGTAAATTACTTAGTGAGATAGGCGACTATTATCTGCATTTAGAGCCACACGCAGAAGGCACGCCATTTATACCGGAATGGCAAGGCTATCAGCCAATTGGGCTTTGAAAAGAA
The DNA here is from genome assembly GCF_963678185.1 of uncultured Tolumonas sp. Lineage (NCBI taxonomy): Bacteria > Pseudomonadati > Pseudomonadota > Gammaproteobacteria > Aeromonadales > Aeromonadaceae > Tolumonas > uncultured Tolumonas sp. The sequence goes on along the minus strand of NZ_OY782757.1, from coordinate 3,755,903 downwards.
GCTAAATCAACATGTTGGCATCCAAGGTCAATGCCGATCGATTCGGCATTGACTGACCGGCATTAAGATCCAAGGGCAGATATTTTTCTGATTTTTGCTTTAAATTTATACGCCAGGTTCACGTTAAATCGTTGTTTCTTGATCTTCATTAAATGCCGTTATCTGCGCAACCTGAAAAGTCTTCTGCAATGACTGCAACTCAGTTTTATGTTGTTGAGCTAATTTTTGTAAATATGAACCACCTTTATCAGTGAGATGTATTTCAACTTTACGTCGGTCTTGTTCATTTTTCCTGCGTTCGACAAGATCCAATTCTTCACATCGTGTAAGCAAAGCAACTGTTGCATTGTGATTCATTTGAAGTCTTTCAGCTAATTCACCCACGGTGGCCCAGTTACGCCCCGGATATCCCTGAATATGCAAAAGCAACAAATACTGCAAAGGCGTTAGCCCCTGTTCTTTGGCAGCAGCTTCACTAAAGTGAAGAAAGCGCTTCAATTGATAACGGAATTCAGAGAGAGCTTCGAATTGGTTTTTTGTCAGCATGGCACACTCTATGGTTGAAATTTTTACAGAAGCATTTTACATTAAATATATCACATTGTGATATATTTCGATTGTGTAGACCCATGACCCTGGAGTTATCAATGCATAAACAAATTCACCCTAAATCGCTTTACTGGGGAAACACTGTCATTCTATTGAATACCATAGATGAAACAGGTTCAACTAACATTACTCCTATCTCATCAAGCTGGGCACTTTCAAATAGCATCGTAATTGGGCTTAGTTTAAATATAAAAGCGGTTGAAAATATCGAGTTCTGCCCAGAGGTGGTACTTAACATCGCATCAGCAAACCTTGCTAACAAAATTGAGTCTATTGCCAGATATACTGGCAAACAGCCCGTTCCGCCAGAAAAGTTGAAATCTGGTTTTAGTTATTGTGAAGACAAATTTCACATCGGCGAATTCACGGCACAACCCTCTCTGACGGTACGGCCTCTACGGATACAAGAGTGCTCTATTCAAGTTGAATGTTTAGTAGAAAATGTAATTAAACGAGATAAACATGCCATCGTAGAATTAAAAGCAAACTATATTCATGCTGAGGAGTCACTGCTCAAAAATGGTGATATTCTTGATGCTGATTTGTGGAATCCATTGATTAACAACTTTAGAAGTTATCATGGAATTGCAGAAAGCCTAGGAAAGAATTTTCGGTTTGATAATTAGTTTAAGCAATAGCCTTTAATATCAAGCATTACAAAAAATAGAACATATCGCCTATACCTGATGAATTTTTATTTATACCTTTATTGCACTAGTAACATTTTATTTTTATATAACATCAGTAAACGACGTCAATTATATATTTAAGGCTATTTTTTCGTGACTAGAGTTAATAAAAAACAAGGTAGTAATATATGAGCAAACATGACCAAGTTCTGCCTCTGGTATATTCATGCTCCGGTTGTTCAAGTGCAGCCCAAATGGCTAACCATTTAGCTATTCAGTTAGATAGACAGGGTGATGCGGAAATGTCATGCATTGCTGGTGTGGGTGGAAATGTGAAGCAATTGGTTCGTATCGCCTGCTCTGGGCGACCAATTATTGCGCTTGATGGCTGTCCGCTAGAATGTGTTAAAAATTGTCTGGCTACACATGAGATAACACCAACACAACATATCTTGTTAAACACTCTCGGAGTGAAAAAGCGCTTGCGCACTGATTTTGATTTAGATGAAGCCAACATATTACTCAAACAAATTACTGAAATTGCCCAACACTTGAAAATAACAAATACAGAAAATGTGGAAGCTATTTCCTCCTGATTTTCAGACATACCGGATAACAATAACGGTTATTTTCATAACTCATTAATATTCCGACGATATTTTTCGACACACTTTGTATCAATGGTGGCAAACATAACCAGTTACATTACACTGACTCAATTGGCATAACATGAATAAAATCAGTACAAATTTTCATGGATCCACCATGGTAAATTAAATAGGGCTCGCCTGAGTTTTCAGTTACCACTATGAACGATTTACCGTTCGATAAATAACACTCTAATCAGACAGACTAACCGCCCTAAAAAACGTGTATTCATTTTACTAAAAAGGTATGATGCGGCGGTTTTCTCAACAGCAGAAATTGAGCATTAATTGAACGATATGAATCAAAAAACTCTGGCGCCAAAAGTTGGTTTTGTCTCTCTTGGTTGCCCTAAAAATCTGGTCGATGCCGAACGTATTCTGACCCAGTTACGCACCGAAGGTTATGACGTAGTGAATAACTACGACAATGCTGAACTGGTGATCGTGAACACCTGTGGTTTCATCGACAGCGCAGTGCAAGAATCACTGGAAGTGATTGGTGAAGCGTTGCAGGAAAACGGCAAGGTGATTGTCACCGGTTGTCTGGGTGCCAAAGAAGATCAGATCCGTGAAGTGCACCCGAAGGTGCTGGAAATTTCCGGCCCGCACGCTTATGAGCAGGTGTTAAGTCACGTTCATAAATATGCGGCTAAACCTGAACACAACCCGTTCCTGAGCTTAGTGCCGGAACAAGGTGTTAAGCTGACGCCAAAACATTACGCCTATCTGAAAATCTCCGAAGGCTGTAATCACCGTTGCACATTCTGCATCATTCCTTCTATGCGCGGCGATCTCGACAGCCGAGCAATTGGCGAAGTGCTAGGTGAAGCGAAACGCCTGAAAAATGCCGGCGTAAAAGAGATTCTAGTGATCTCACAAGACACCTCTGCCTACGGTGCTGATTTGAAACACCGTACTGGTTTCTACGAAGGTTCACCAGTGAAAACCAGCATGCTGGGTCTGTGTGAAGAGTTATCCAAAATGGGCATGTGGGTACGTCTGCACTACGTTTACCCTTATCCGCATGTGGATGATGTGATCCCATTGATGGCGGAAGGTAAGATCCTGCCGTATCTGGACATTCCGCTGCAACATGCTAGCCCACGCATTCTGAAATTGATGAAACGTCCGGGTGCGATTGAGCGCACATTGGAACGCATTCAGGAATGGCGTCGCATTTGCCCTGACCTGACACTACGTTCAACCTTCATTGTCGGCTTCCCCGGTGAAACCGAAGAAGACTTCCAGATGCTGCTCGATTTCTTAGAAAAAGCAGAGTTGGATCGTGTCGGTTGCTTCAAATACAGCCCAGTCGATGGTGCAAAAGCCAACGAATTGCCCGATCCAGTACCGGAAGAAATTCAGGAAGAGCGTTTCCACCGCTTCATGGAATTACAGCAGAAAATTTCTGCCCGCCGTCTGGCTGCCAAAGTGGGTCGTCAGTTGGATGTAATTGTTGATGAAGTCGATGAAGAAGGCGCAATTGGCCGCAGCTTCGCCGATGCTCCGGAAATTGATGGTGTAGTTTACTTAAATGGTGAAACCAGCCTGAAACCGGGTGATATCGTTAAAGTAACCATCGACAATTCTGATGAATATGATTTGTGGGGAACTGTAGTTCGCTAGAATTACCTCGGACAACGGGAAACATCTCCACTGACACGCCGTTAACCCATCCATGGGGGCTCCGCTGCGCCATCCTTGGCGCAGAGGGTCAGTAAAAATGTTCCCCGTCATCCTCTTCATCATATTTAGTCAAAAAAAAGCCCGGTCTGTTTAGAGCCGGGCTTTTTGCTATCTAATCTTCAGGATTGATTATTCGATACCCTGACTACGCAGATAATCTTCGTAGTTACCACCGAAGTCGATGATCTTCTCTGGGGTGATTTCCAGAATACGGCCCGCCAATGAGCTAACAAACTCACGGTCATGCGATACGAAAATCAGTGTGCCCGGATACATTTCCAGCGCCATATTCAGTGATTCGATCGATTCCATATCCAAGTGGTTGGTTGGTTCGTCCATCACCAGAATGTTAGGTTTCTGCAGCATCAGCTTACCAAACAACATACGGCCTTTTTCACCACCCGACAGCACTTTGACTTGCTTACGAATGTCGTCTTGGTTGAACAGCAAACGACCCAACACGCTACGAATAGCCTGTTCGTCATCGTTCTCTTGTTTCCACTGATACATCCAGTCAAATACTGACAGGTCATTGTCAAAATCTTCCGCATGATCCTGCGAGTAATAACCGATCTTGGCGTTTTCTGACCATTTCACTGAACCAGTATCAGGCGTCAGCTCACCAACCAGTGTTTTGATCAGTGTGGTTTTACCGATACCGTTGGTACCCAGCACTGCGATCTTTTCACCGACTTCAACCATCAGGTTGAATTTTTTGAACAATGGGCCAGCATCATAACCCTTGCTCAGGTTTTCGATTTCCAGAATGTTACGATACAGTTTCTTATCCTGTTCAAAACGGATGAACGGATTTTGACGGCTGGATGCTTTCACTTCTTCAATCTTGATCTTATCGATCTGCTTCAGACGTGAAGTGGCCTGACGAGATTTAGACGCGTTGGCACTAAAGCGACTGACGAAAGATTGCAGATCTGCGATTTGGGATTTTTTCTTCGCATTATCAGACAACAGACGCTCACGCGCTTGGGTTGCCGCCGACATGTATTCGTCGTAGTTGCCTGGATAAACACGCAGTTCGCCGTAATCCAGATCGGCCATATGGGTACAGACCATGTTCAGGAAGTGACGGTCATGCGAAATAATAACCATGGTGCTTTCACGCGCATTCAACGTCTCTTCCAACCAGCGGATGGTGCTGATATCCAAGTTGTTGGTTGGTTCGTCGAGCAGCAGAATGTCAGGGTTTGAGAACAACGCTTGCGCCAACAGCACACGCAGTTTCCAGCCCGGCGCAACCGCATTCATCAGGCCAGTATGCTGTTCAACCGGAATACCGGCACCCAGCAACAGCTCGCCAGCGCGCGCTTCGGCGGTGTAACCATCATATTCGGCCACTTTGCCTTCCAGCTCAGCAGCACGCATGTAGTCATCATCGGTCGCTTCCATGTTCGCATAAATCGCATCACGCTCACGGATCGCTTCCCACAACTCAGTGTGGCCCATCATGACTACGTCCAGCACGCGCATCTCTTCATACGCGAACTGATCCTGGCGTAATTTACCCAAACGCTCGTTCGGATCAAGGAAGACGTTGCCCGCAGTTGGGTCTAAATCGCCGCCCATGATTTTCATGAAGGTTGATTTACCACAACCGTTAGCGCCGATCAGACCGTAGCGATTGCCACCGCCAAATTTGACAGAGATGTTTTCAAACAGTGGCTTACTGCCAAACTGCATAGTGATGTTATTGGTACTAAGCACTTTTACTTACCTTATAAAAAAACGGCCCCGAAACCGGAGCCGCTTATATTCTTCCGGATTATTTGTTGTTGTTCGGGCGCAAGGCCGGGAACAAAATGACATCGCGGATAGTGTGGCTGTTGGTGAACAACATCACCAAACGGTCGATACCGATACCCTGGCCCGCTGTTGGCGGCATGCCGTGTTCCAGCGCGGTCACGAAGTCAGCGTCGTAGAACATCGCTTCATCATCGCCTGCTTCTTTCTGAGCAACCTGAGCCTGGAAGCGTTCAGCCTGATCTTCAGCATCGTTCAGCTCAGAGAAGCCGTTGGCCAGTTCACGGCCACCGATGAAGAATTCAAAACGGTCAGTCACATCTGGGTTGTTGTCGTTACGACGCGCCAGTGGTGATACCGCAGCTGGGTATTCAGTGATAAAGGTTGGCTGTAACAGCATGTGTTCTGCGGTTTCTTCGAAAATCGCTGTGATCACATGGCCCAGTTCCCAGCTCTTCATCAACTCAACGTGATGACGTTTAGCGACTGCGATAGCGCCTTCCAGCGTAGTCAGCTCTTCTGCTTTAACGTCGTTGCCGTATTTCAGAATAGACTCAACCATGGTCATGCGTGCGAATGGTTGACCGAAGTCGATTTCGATACCTTCTTCGCCTTCTTTGGCATAACGGATCTTGGTGGTGCCGTGAATGTCTTGCGCCAGAGTACGCAGCATCTCTTCGGTCAGATCCATCAGATCGTTGTAATCCGCATACGCCATGTAGAATTCCAGCATGGTGAATTCTGGGTTATGACGAACGGAGATACCTTCGTTACGGAAGTTACGGTTCACTTCATACACACGCTCGAAGCCACCCACCACCAGACGTTTCAGATACAGTTCTGGCGCGATACGCAGGTACATATCGATATCCAGCGCATTGTGGTGAGTCACAAACGGACGTGCCGACGCACCGCCTGGGATCACCTGCATCATCGGAGTTTCCACTTCCATGAAGTTTTTGTTGTTCAGGAAGTTACGGATACCGTTCATCACCTGATTACGGATCTGGAAGGTACGACGTGATTCTTCATTGGCGATCAGATCAAGGTAACGCTGACGGCAGCGTGCTTCTTGGTCAGTCAAACCTTTATGTTTTTCTGGCAATGGGCGCAGCGCTTTGGTCAGCAGACGAATGCCGGTGGTGTGCACGGACAACTCACCGGTATTGGTGCGGAACATGTAGCCTTCCACGCCAACGATATCGCCCAGATCCCATTTTTTGAACTGTTCGTTATAGAAGCCTTCTGGCAGATCATCACGGGTCACGTAGATCTGAACCTTGCCGCCCATATCCTGCAAAGTCGCAAATGCAGCTTTACCCATGATACGGCGTGTCATAATACGACCCGCAATTTTCACGAAATGTTTTTCAGCTTCTAACTCTTCTTTGGTTTTGTCACCGAAAGCAGCGTGAATATCTGATGCGATCTGTTCACGACGGAAATCGTTCGGGAATGGATTGCCTTTGGTACGCAGTTCCGCCAGTTTAGAACGGCGTTGCGTCATTTCGTTGTTAAATTCTTGAACGTCCAGTTCGACTTCTGGGGTTTGGTTTTGTTCTGACATGATGATTCCTGCTTGGATTACAGCCCTGATTTCAGGCTGGCTTCAATAAATTTGTCCAGATCGCCATCGAGTACCGATTGGGTATTGCGTGTTTCCACCCCAGTCCGTAAATCTTTAATGCGCGAATCGTCTAATACATAAGAACGGATCTGACTACCCCAACCAATGTCGGATTTTGTCTCTTCCAGCGCCTGTTTCTCGGCGTTCTGTTTCATCATTTCCAGCTCATACAGTTTGGCTTTGAGCTGTTTCATCGCCTGATCTTTATTCTTATGCTGGGAACGATCGTTCTGACACTGCGTCACAGTATTCGTTGGAATGTGGGTAATACGCACCGCAGATTCAGTTCGGTTAACGTGCTGACCACCCGCCCCCGAAGCACGGTAAACGTCGATACGCAGATCGGCCGGGTTGATCTCGATCTCCACATCTTCATCAATTTCTGGGTAAACGAAAGCAGAACAGAATGAAGTATGACGACGACCGCCAGAATCGAACGGGCTCTTACGCACCAGGCGATGCACGCCAGTTTCAGTACGTAACCAGCCGAACGCATATTCGCCGGTAAATTTGATGGTCGCTGATTTGATACCTGCTACATCACCATCGGAACATTCGATCAGTTCGGGTTTATAGCCATGTGCTTCGCCCCAACGCAGGTACATACGCAGCACCATGTCAGCCCAATCTTGCGCTTCCGTACCACCGGAACCAGATTGAATATCCATGTAACAGTCGGATGCATCATGTTGACCTGCAAACATACGACGGAATTCAAGATCGACCAGTTTCTTTTCCAGTGCATCCAGCTCGGTTTCCGCTTCATGGAAGGTCTCTTCATCTTCACCTTCCACCGCCAATGAAACGAGCATTTCAACATCTTCTGACCCTTGAGTCAGTGCGTCGATGGTCGCGACCACGCCTTCCAGCGTAGAACGCTCTTTACCCAATGCTTGCGCCTTTTCCGGCTCATTCCAAACATCAGGTTGTTCTAATTCGGCACTGACTTCTTCTAAACGCTCTTTCTTGGCGTCGTAGTCAAAGGTACCCCCTCAGGAGTTCAGTCCGTTCAGACAACTCCTTGAGCTTATTTAATACTGGATTCACTTCAAACATTGAAGGGATTCTCTCTTTGGTCGGGTTATAGGAAAAACGGCGTATTTTAGCGGATAGGTCGCGTAATAAACAGGGTTAATGTGATCAATGCCACGCATCAAACCGATTACTGGTTTCAAAAGCAACGCTTGATAACACATCAACTAGCTTTATTAATAGGATCAGGTAGATTGCGGCACAGCTTTTGATTAGAAAGTACGAATGTAAGCTACAATAGAACTGATTTTATAAAACAATAAAAATACTAATCCTTTATTTTTTGTCTGGGGGCGTGAAACGCAATGAATACAATGTCGCTGAAAAACAAACTCTCCATCGCAGCCAGTGCAGCTATCTTACTGGTGGGTGTGATCTTAACGACCGAAACTTATTTAGCAGCTAAATCGCGTTTAGAAACAAATCTAAGCCAGCAGGTTGATGATTTGGGAAATACCTTTGCAGCCAGTGTTAATTACTGGTTTAACAGCAAAGGTTCCGCGATAAAAGCATTTCAAGCTGATCCGACCAACGACATTGAAATCGTAAAAGGGCTACAACAAACGCGTCTTTCCGGTGAGTTTGATAACGTGTTTTATGCCCGCCCGGATGGTAGTCAATTAAATGCCAATGGTGTGGTGTTACCGCCAGGCAATGATGACCCACGTAAGTGGGATTGGTATCAAAAAGCACAAGCAAACCCGACTGAAGTGTATGTATCGCCACCATCCATTGCCGCGGCAACTGGACAATTTGTGGTATCGCTGGGAAAAGCCGTACAACAAAATGGCAAGACCTCTGCAATTTTGGGGGTTGATGTCACGGTAACTGAACTGCTAAACCAGTTGAGCAAAGTACAATTGCCTGGTGATGGCAGTGCGTTTTTAATCAATAACAATGGCATCATTCTGGTTCATACAGAGAAAGAACAGTTATCACAACCCATCAGCAAATTATACCCTGAACTGGATTTCGCCAGTTTGAGCGGTATGAAAGCCGGTCAATTCCGTTTAGTGCAGCACAACAACCGAACAGAACGTGTTTATGTCTCACCAGTAACTGGTCAGAATCAGTTGTTAGTGTTAGTACTGGATAACGACAAAGTAACCGCCCCCCTGTACACACAGATGTGGACCAGTATCGGTGTATTGCTGGTTGTTCTGTTAATTTCCTTAGGTGGCTTTGCACTGATGTGTAATGCCTTGTTCCGTCCATTAGCGGTCGTTTCGCAAGCACTGGCTAAGATAGCCGATGGTAACGGTGATCTGACACAGCGTATTCCACTGAGCAATCGCGATGAAGTCGGGCAATTAGCGGCGAACTTCAATAAGTTTGTCGACAGTCTGCATCAATTAATCGCTCACGTTCGTCATCAGGCCAAAGATATTGGTGATGAAGCCTCACAAGGTTTACGTCGCACTAAAACTTCTGTGCAAGAATTAGGTCGTCAACAGCAGGAAATTGCGATGGTAGCGACTGCTGTCACTGAGATGTCTTCTGCGACACAAGAAATTGCCAACAATGCTGAACAAACTGCAGCAGCTGCGATTCAGTCAGCAGAGAGCAGTGAAGCCGGTAAATCTTTAGTTAACAAAACTCGTGAATCCATCAGTCATCTGGCGGATGGTGTTTCTGAAGCTACCGATGTTATTGCGCAACTCGATCGCCATGCGCAAGAGATCAACGGCATTTTAGCCACCATCAAAGGCATTGCCGAACAAACTAACCTGTTGGCATTAAATGCTGCCATTGAAGCCGCACGAGCGGGCGAACAGGGCCGAGGTTTTGCGGTAGTAGCCGATGAAGTGCGTGTATTGTCACAACGTACTGCAGCATCTACCACAGAAATTCAATCGACCATTGAAACGCTGCAACGTACGACTCAGAAAGCTGTAAACATGATGGAAAAAAGTAGCGATATGGCTGCGCACAGTGTGCAGGATGCACTAGATGCCTCTTCTGCATTGGAAGAAATTACCCGAGCAGTAAGTTCTATTTCTGATATGGCCAATCAAATCGCAACCGCAGCCGAAGAACAAAGTCATGTTACAGGTGAAATAACCACTAACGTTACGGCGATTAAAGATGTAGCCGATGAAATTGCCAGTGGCGCAATTCAGGCTGAAGATGACGCGCATAAACTGCAACGTCAGGCTGATGATCTGAATGGCAAAGTTGCACATTTTATTCTTTAATCATTTTTCCATATAAAGAAAAGCCAGTATTTAAACATACTGGCTTTTTAATTTATTTAAACCAGAGCAAGTCTGACTATAACAACATTTTTATTCACAAAAGCCATCTATGCTTACAGGAGAATTATCCTAGGAAGATATTTATGTTTAAGTATTCGTTAAAAGCTAAGATCTTGATGCTAGTAAATTTGGCTATTCTGACCATCATTATTCTGCTTTCATCTACGTTTTATCGCTCACAAAAAGAGCTACTCATACAACAAAGTTACCTAAATCTAAAAAGTGTCGGCTCTGAAATATCACGTGGTATTGCCGATTGGATAAAAGTACGTCACAGCATTATTGATGGCTTGAGTAAAAATATTGATAGCCCGGAATTAGTGACTCATTTAGTACAAGCCAGAACATCGGGTAATTTTGCCCTCACCTTTTATGGCGATGAAAACGGCAAAATGGTGGATGCAGATCCAACCATTAATCGGGCCGGATATGACCCCAGAACACGCGATTGGTATAAAGATACTAAGACTGCGGGGCAAGCCACCTTATCCAAACCCTACATCAGTGCTTCAATGAAAAAACTAGTCGTCGCCTTTTCCAGCCCCGTCACTCATGGTGTGGTATCCGGAATTATTGATATTGATAACATCATCAATAATATCAATGGACTAAATCTACAAGCGAATGGCGAGGCTATCTTATTGCTAAAAGATGGCACCGTAATCGCATATAAAGATAAAGCTCGCATTCTTAAACCCGTCAGCGAGGTTGCTGCAAATATCACCGCTTCTTTTTTGACTCAATCATTGCAAAGTGAAGAATTCAACGAAATTCAAATCAATGGACAAGAGAAATTAACACTAGCAGTTCAGGTTCCAGACACCGAATGGAGCATTTTGTTTTCGCTGGATAAAGCCACGCTGATGGATCCGCTTTACAGCAAACTATTCCAGCAAATTATCATTGCGTTAATTATTGGCGCTGTTTTCAGTCTTATTATGAGTTTGTGGATCAACCATCTTTTCCGACCATTAAAAACGGTGTCGGATGCACTACAAACAATTGCTAACGGTAAAGGTGATTTGACGAAACGCATTCCTCTTAGCAATGAAGATGAGATCGGCTTGTTAGCTGCCAACTTCAATAGTTTTGTTGGTAGTTTGCATGAATTGATCACACATATTCGTGCACTGGCCGGTGATATTGATAATGAAGCAGACCAAGGGCTTAAACGCAGTCAAAGCTCGGTGAGTGAACTGAGTCGTCAGCAGCAAGAGCTCACCATGGTGGCAACTGCCGTTACGGAGATGGCATCAGCCACGCAAGAAATTGCAGGTAATGCAGAACAAACCGCAGCGGCAGCTATTGAATCCTCAGAAAGCAGTGAAGCAGGCAAATCATTGGTGAATAAAACCCGGGAATCCATCGGTCATTTGGCGGATGGTGTTTCGGAAGCCACTGAAGTAATTGCACAACTCGATCGTCATGCGCAAGAGATCAATGGCATTCTGGCAACCATTAAAGGCATCGCAGAACAGACCAATCTGCTGGCATTAAATGCCGCCATTGAAGCGGCACGTGCAGGTGAACAAGGTCGGGGTTTTGCGGTAGTGGCCGATGAAGTGCGGGTCTTGTCGCAACGCACTGCTGCCTCTACCACTGAGATTCAATCCACCATTGAAACATTACAGCGCACCACGCAAAAAGCAGTGAATATCATGGCGACTAGTCAGGATATGGCGGCACACAGCGTTAAAGATGCACTGGATGCTTCTTCTGCATTAGAAGAAATTACCCGTGCGGTAAGTTCCATCTCTGATATGGCCAATCAAATCGCGACAGCCGCGGAAGAACAAAGCCATGTCACCAGTGAAATAACCACCAACGTCACCGCAATTAAAGATGTTGCAGATGAATTAGCTGATGATGCGGTACAGGCGCAAAAAGATGCGTATAAACTGCAAACGCATGCCGCTGATTTAAACAGCAAAGTGGCGCACTTTATTCTTTAATCAGAATAAAAAGACTGCTAAAGAAAGTAAAAGCCGACAATAAAATTTGTCGGCTTTTACTTTTTCAACCATGCTTAGTTTAAGAACGCAGGTATCTTGATTCGATTTAATGGAAACCGGAATTTTCCCCGCTGGTTATTGCGGGGCTTTTTATCTAATAGCAACAACCTTTTCAACCAGTAACTGCACCGATCGCTGACCACGCCATTCATTGATATCTAACCGATAAACCAACTGTACTTGCCCGACTGAGGCATCCGGCCAACACGCTAAATCAACATTAAAAGCAATCGCATCCAGACGCGGGCCGTTAGGTAGCTCAACTTCCATTTTCAGGTGTTTGCTCCCCACCAGCTTTTGGTGGCGCAGATGGAAAATACCATCAAAGCAAGGTTCCGGGAAGGCTTGCCCCCACGGCCCGGCATTGCGTAATGCTTCAACCATCTCCAGTGAAAATTCCTGCGCCAATAGTTCACCGTCAGTTAATACTGTGCCAGTCAACTGTTCAGGCGTAAGCCATTCCGCCACCAGCACGGTAAATTTCTCACGAAAAGGTTCTAAGCTCGTTTTTGGCAATGAAAGCCCGGCCGCCATCGCATGGCCGCCATATTTACTGATCAAGCCAGGATGCAGTTGATCTAAACGCTCCAGCGCATCACGCATATGCAAGCCCGGAATCGAGCGGCCAGAACCTTTTAGTTCGTCGTCGCTGCTTTCCGCAAACGCAAATACCGGGCGGTGATATTGCTCTTTGATACGAGATGCCACCAAACCGACCACCCCCTGATGCCAGTCATCTTGATGCAAAACTAAAGCGGCAGGTAATTCACCTTCCATAGCTTTCAAGCGCGATAATGTCGCCAACGCTTCTTGTTGCATGCTGCCTTCAATGGCTTTGCGTTCCTGATTTAAGGCATCCATTTGTGAGGCCAAATGACGAGCTACGTTTTCATCATTGGAAAGCAAACAGGCAATACCCATGGTCATGTCATCAAGACGACCCACCGCATTCAGACGCGGGCCTAAGAAATAACCTAAGTCATTGGCCGTCAGCCGGGATAGTTCACGACCCGCCACTTCACACAGCGCTTTAATACCCGCCCGACATTTGCCCGCACGAATACGCTGTAAGCCCTGATGTACTAAAATGCGATTGTTGTTATCCAGCGCCACGACATCAGCAACCGTGCCGAGCGCCACCAGATCGAGATAATCAGCAACATTCGGTGCAGTAATGTTTTGCTGAGCAAACCAGCCGAGTTGCTGTAAATGACTTTTAAGCGCGGCCATCAGATAAAACGCCACGCCCACGCCAGCCAGATTACCCGAGCCAAACCCGCAACCTTGCTGGTTCGGGTTTACTATTGCATCGGCTTGCGGCAATTCGGTGCCGGGTAAATGGTGATCGGTGATCAATACCTTCATACCCTGCTGGCGCGCAGTTTTAACACCCGCCAAGCTGGAAATGCCGTTATCCACCGTGATCAGTAATTCAGCATTTTGCTGGGCCGCCAGCATGGCAATTTCAGGGCTTAAACCATAACCATATTCAAAACGGTTCGGCACTAAATAGGCGACATTTTGTGCCCCCATGGCGCGTAATGCCAACGTCATTAGGGCGGTGCTAGTAGCACCGTCGCAGTCAAAATCGCCGACGATAATAATCCGTTGTTGTTGCTGCAAAGCCTCAGTCAGTAATGCCAACGCCTGTGGTAAATCCTTCAGCCCTTGCGGGGCTAATAAATTACCAGCAGAGCGATTTAATTCATCGACATGCGTGATACCGCGGCTGGCATAAATCTGGCGTAAACGGGCAGGTATATCGGCAGGTAAAAAAGAGTCATCGACCTGTGGACGGCGGCGAAGTTTAAAAGTCATCATGAATTATCTGAGTATTTAAGCAGGATCTGCGGGCACGTTAGCCCGCAGCAGCCTGATTAGCAAGGATCAAAGATTATCGATCTGTTTGTCTTGCGGGTAAGTTACCTGATAGCCGGTGTCTAATGTTGTTGTTTTACCTGCTGGCAGCGGTAATTCCCAACGTTGCACACCAACTTGCTGATTCACATTTTGCTCTTTCGGTGCCACAGTGCCGTCTAACGTTGAAACCTTAATATCTTGCTGTTTGGCAACCGGCCAGCTATCCAACACGGTCAGTGACATCGGTTTCGGGTGTCCGTTGGTGACTTTAAGTTGGTAATGACGTTGCAGGGTTTGTTGTTTATTCAGCACACCCGACTCACCCGCTTCATTTTTCAGCGTCTGCCATTCCAGTTTCACAGCATCATCAGCCCCAAACCCCATCGCGATCTGATCTTTTGGGGCTAACAATGGCTGATCAACCCGCCCTACCCTGACACCATCACGTTGTAATAACCATTCGCCCGGCAACAGTGGCGTGGAAGATGGGTTTTCAACTTTAGCATACAGATAAGCATGCGGATCCAGACGCGGTACAGCCTGTAAATTCAGCGACACTGGCCATTGCTGTTGTTGCAAGACCACTCGTTGCTTTTCTTCGCTAGAATTAACATTGATCTTGCCTGGAATTTGATAAGAAACATGATATCCGCTATCAATCACCGTCGCCCGCTGCTCGGCTACTGGTGCAGCTGCCACCATCATTTCCGGCATCGCCGCATCAGCGACAGCACCAGCAGATTTCATTAATGAGTTCCGTGGAACTGGGCGTTGATAATCAATCCACCAGCTGGAAAGTGCCGGTGGTTCTACTGCTGCACTGGGTTGTAATGTCGAGAGAGTCAACGCAACATTATCCCAATTTTCGCCGCTGTTTTGCTGCACATAGGCCGCTTGGGTAACTGCCAGTTTGCTTTGCTGGGTATCTAAATTCGCGTCATAGACCGGATACCAGCTGGCCTGATTAAGCTGATAACTGAGCTTCATCGCCAACTTACCACCCGCCGATTGCAGATGCACCACAGCAATTTTATTGTCCTGTTGACGATTATTGAGCTGCTCCAGCTCGCGCTGCGTCACCTCAATTTGCTGTTTCAACGCACGAATTTCGCGTGCCAGTGCCACTTTCGCCGCACCAATTTCTTTCATCCCCGCCCCCAGTGTCTGCCAGCCAGCACGCCACTGCGCAACTGAATTACTCTCGACCGTTTTCTCTGTTTTCGGTGTGCCGCCTTGTTCCGCCAATTTTTGCAGATAAGTTTGCTGGGTATTCAACGCCAGCTCATCGGCTTGCAGTAATGCAAACTGATCCAATTGCGCAGTGAGCTTATCTTGTAATTCTTTTGCACGTGGCAACACCAGTTCACTGCGTACCTCGTTTTTAAGCTCTACACTCGCCACCGAACTGCCTTTATCGCCGCTACCGGAGATGCGCAGTGAGTTCTCATCCAGCGTCGAGGGTAAGCCGGCGACCAGAACTGTCTGCGGCCCAGCGGGCAATTCCACCGTAAACGTTCGCGTGACCGTGGCCGAGGAAGGGTAAACCGTTACCGCAGCGATCTGACTCTCAACCACTTGTTCTGCCATCGCAGATGACACCATCAATGCCAGCAGACTCAATGAAAATACTCGGATAGTTTTATTCGACATTATATTCTCCCGTACTCAATCCAGCGTCAGGCGCGCGGATGATGCTCCTGATGTAATTCCTGCAAACGTGCTTGCGCTACATGGGTATAGATCTGGGTAGTCGACAGATCAGAGTGGCCGAGCAACATCTGCACGACACGCAAATCGGCACCATGATTCAATAAATGTGTGGCAAAAGCATGGCGTAGCGTATGCGGAGACAAATCAGAATTGATATTCGCCCGCACCGCATAGAGTTTAATACGATGCCAGAAGGTCTGGCGGGTCATATGCTGCGCACGGTTTGAAGGAAACAGCACATCTGATGATTGCTCATGCAGTAGCGTCATGCGCCCTTCGCGCATAAAGCGCTGGATCCAATATTGTGCCTCTTCGCCCGTTGGTACGAGGCGGTCTTTATTGCCTTTGCCGGTCACCCGTACATAGGCCATGTTAGATGCCAATTGATGGATTTGCAGGCTCACCAATTCAGTAACACGCAAGCCAGTGGCATACAGCAGTTCCAGCATTGCTTTATCGCGCAACTCAATAGGGTCTTGCACGCGAGGCTCAGACAACAACGCGTCCACCTGTTCTTCGCTGATATCTTTCGGTAAACGCAGAGGCAACTTCGGCGCATCCAGCGCTACCGTTGGGTCATCGGCCCGTAACTGCTCGCGAATTAAAAATTGGTAAAAACGGCGCAAAGCACTCAATAACCGAGCCGTCGAAGTTGCCTTAAAACCTTGATCGATCCGCCATGCCAGATAGTTATGCAGCAACAAGGTATCGAGTGTGAGATAAGAAGAAGCCTTACTATCGAGCCAGTCATTCAGCTTATACAGATCAGTTCGATATGAAGAGACGGTGTTATCGCTCAGCCCGCGTTCCAGCCATAACATATCCAAAAACTGCTCAATCAGAGGATTATCTTGTTTCATTACTAATTTGTTACCTTTGTTGGCGATCCGCGCTGCACTTTTGTAACATGGAATCAATTTTGTTGTCTGGAAATCATTATGCAAATTGGTCTGTTTTACGGCTCCAGCACCTGTTACACCGAAATTGTAGCGGAAAAAATCCAATCTATTCTGGGTGCTGATCTCATCACGATCCATAACCTTGCCGATACGCCTGTCAGCAAAATGGCCGACTACAGCATTCTGTTCTTAGGCATTCCAACCTGGGATTTTGGTGAGATTCAAACCGATTGGGCCAATAACTGGGATGTCATCGATGAAGTCGATCTCAGCGGAAAAATCGTGGCATTATTTGGGCTGGGTGATCAGGGAACCTATGGCGAGTGGTTTTTAGATGCAATGGGTTTATTGCACGACAAACTGCTGGCCAAAGGCTGTCAGATCGTCGGTTATTGGCCAAATGAAGGCTATGAGTTTGACGCGTCGAAAGCCTTGGTTGCCGATGGCAGCTATTTTTGCGGGCTGGCGCTCGATGACATCACGCAATATGAACAAACCGACGAACGCCTGCAAAAATGGCTGCCACAGGTGCTGGAAGAGATAACCCAGCTTTAATACCCTTGGTACTGTTGCAGCATTGCTGTCAGCGTACACTCACCCGCTACGCTGACATGCGCAGATAAAACTCATCAGCCAATGCAATAAATTCGGCAGAGTAACGATTATCTGTCTCGCGTAGACAAAGTTGCTCTTCCAGCGTTTCGGTTGGTTTACGACTTAACAGCAATAACACCAGATTAGGTGTTTTGCCGCGTTTGGTTTCCACCAGACAGCGTCGTAACAAATGCCAGCCCAGTTCACCCGCCAATGAAACTAACTGCTCAGCTTGTTCCACTGGCAATACCAGGGCCAGTTTTCCTAATGGCGCCAGCAAATGTTCTGCGGCTTGTAATAGTGCCGCGTGATCTAACTCTCCGGTATGCCGCGCCCGCTGTCGCGCGCAATCAGGCAATGTTTGCCCATGCATAAAATAAGGCGGATTGCTGATGATCAGATCATAATATGGCGCCTGAAAAGTACGAATATCATGCCGGATCACCCGAATACGCTCACGCCACGGCGAACCGTTAATGTTCTCCTCAGCCTGTTTTACGGCGTCGGTATCTAATTCTACCGCGTCAATTTGCACCGATTGGCTCGTCCGCTGCGCCAACATCAAGGCGAGAATGCCGGTTCCCGTTCCAATATCCAGAATCCGTTTTACCCCCATGACAGGCACCCAACAGCCAAGCACAATACTGTCAGTACCGACCTTCATCGCGCAGCGATCTTGTTCAATCTGAAACTGTTTAAAAGTAAAGCTATGACCGCCCATAGGAATCTTTCATCTTCTGAATTTTCAGTAACACTAAAATAGCTGCGAATTTTACGCCATACTTGCCTATAATGTGCGCCCTCATTTGTAAGTCAGGAAGTCGTTTATGTCTTTTGAATCCTTAGAATTGGATCCCATTCTGCTACAGGCCGTAGAAGAGTTGGGGTTCACACGCCCGACCACCATTCAAACACAGGTGATCCCAGTGGCGATGGAAGGACGGGACGTAATGGCTTCCGCACCGACCGGTACCGGTAAAACTGCCGCTTTCTTGCTGCCGATGATGCAGCACATGATCGACTTCCCGCGCCGTCGCCCCGGCCCTGCGCGGGCATTGATCTTGACGCCGACTCGTGAACTGGCGCTGCAAATTACCGAACAAGCCGAAGCACTGGCCTATTACACACATCTGAAAGTAGCCAGCATCATCGGTGGTGTTGCCGAAGAAAAACAGCTGCCAGCCTTAGAAAAAACGGTCGATATCATCATCGCGACGCCGGGTCGTCTGATGCAATACATCGAAGATGAACGCTTTGACAGCCGTGACATTGAAATTCTGGTGTTAGATGAAGCGGATCGCATGTTAGACATGGGCTTTATCGGCGATGTTGATCGGATCGCAGCCGAAGCGCGCTGGCGTAAACAGACCATGCTGTTCTCAGCAACGCTGGAAGGCGCTGGCCTGAGAAAGTTTGCGGAAGAGTTATTAAAAGATCCGGCAGAGTTATTTGCCGAGCCACCACGCAGCGAACGCAAAAAGATCCAACAGTTGGTCTATTTTGCCGATACTGCTGAGCATAAATTCCAGTTGCTGAAACATTTGCTGCAACAGGAAGACGTCACACGCAGCATTATTTTTGTGAAAACCCGTGAGCGGTTAGCGGAACTGGTGAGCCAACTACAGGCCAGCGGTATCGATTGCGCGTGGTTACGCGGTGAAATGGAACAAGAAAAACGTATTGAAGCACTCAATAAATTCCGTTCTGAGCGTGTGAAAATTCTGGTTGCCACCGACGTTGCCTCGCGTGGTATTGACTTACCCGACGTAAGCCATGTCTTCAACTACGACATGCCACGTTCAGCCGATACTTATATTCACCGTATTGGCCGTACTGGTCGTGCCGGTAAAAAAGGTTGCGCCATCAACCTGGTCGAAGCACATGACGTCGGTATGATGGAGCGCGTTGAGCGTTACACTGAAGAGAAAATGATGCGCCGTGTGGTTGATAGCCTGCGTCCGCAGCATAAGGTCAGTAAACCAGCCGGCAAACGTAAAGAGAAAAAAGAAGACGATAAGAAAGACGACAACAAACCGAAAGAAAAAATTCGTCATCGTGTTACTAAGAATAAAGGCAAACCAGACTGGGCCAAAAAGCACGCTAAAAAAGCGGCTGAAGCTGAGAAAAAAGCGACATCTGCTAAGTAATTTGCCGATCTATTTTCCGCCTGCACCTGACAGCAGGCGGAAACATCAAATAATGCCTGCCTTGATTTACTCTGCTATAACGCCTTCCGGCCGACGAAATACCCATTTATTCTCTGTCGATAATTCAGCGCAATAACCATAACCGGCGACGGAAAAATCCAGCAACTGTTCTGGCTTTGTGATACGTTCTTTGACTAAATAACGCGCCATTAAGCCACGGGCTTTTTTTGCATAAAAACTGATGATCTTGTATTTACCGTTTTTCTCATCCTGAAAAACGGGCGTGATAACTCGCCCCGCCAGTTGTTTTACTCGCACCGATTTAAAATATTCATCCGATGCCAGATTCAATAAAATATCGTCATCTTGTTCCTGTAATGCCCGGTTCAGGTGCTCAGTAATGATGTTACCCCAAAAGGCATATAGATCTTTGCCACGGGAATTCGCTAGTTTAGTGCCCATTTCCAGCCGGTAAGGTTGCAATAAATCCAGTGGCCGTAACAAACCATACAAGCCGGAAAGAATGCGAATATGCTGTTGCGCTATATCCAAATCCACGTCATTAAAATCTTGGGCCGCTAAGCCAGAATAAACATCACCGTTAAAAGCGAGCAGCGCAGGGCGAGCATTTTCTGGGGTCGCAACCAGCTGCCATTGCGCATAACGCGCTACATTTAAACCCGCCAATTTGTCACTTAAACTCATCAAAGAAGCAATATCTGCCGGCGTAAACTGCCGCAATTGTTCGATCAGCAGTGCTGATTCATGCATTAATTGAGGATCAGAAAAACGCGAAGTAGTGAGCGGAGATTCATAATCTAATGATTTGGCGGGAGAAAGCACGGCCAGCATAAAAACCTCAACAAAAAAGGATGAAGTAGTAACTTGTTATCAACATGTTACCACGTTCATCCTTTTATTGTGCCGCTGAAGCCTTATGAGACCGTTATATTCTCCATCATACCGGAATCAAATTTGCCACCCGCAGCCAGCTTGATCATGACTCGCATTTCATTACTGGAATCAGCAAACGCCAGTGCTTCGTCAAACCCGATCACGCCTTGTTTATATAATTCCAACAATGATTGGTCAAAAGTCGTCATACCGAGTTCACGTGAACGCGAAATAGTTTCTTTTAACCGATGAACTTCGCCCTTTCGCAAAATATCACTGATTAACGGTGAATTGAGCATCACTTCAAACGCGGCACGACGGCCAGTACCATCCAACGTAGGCACCAATTGCTGCGCGACAATCGCTTTTAAGTTAAACGCCAAATCGTACATCAACAGACGATGTTTTGACGGCGGCACTAAGTGCAAAATACGTTCGATGGCTTGGTTCGCATTATTCGCATGCAATGTGGCCATACAAAGATGCCCGGTTTCAGCAAACGATAACGCAAATTCCATCGTTTCTTCTGACCGAATTTCACCGATCAGAATAACGTCAGGCGCCTGACGCAAAGCACTTTTCAAACCATCATCAAAAGAAAGCGTATCCGATCCCACTTCACGCTGCGTGATCAAACAACGATCGTGCTGGTGCACAAATTCCACCGGATCTTCAATGGTCAGAATGTGATCGTTAGCATGACGGTTACGATAACCAATCATCGCCGCCTGAGTCGTTGATTTACCCGCACCGGTGGCACCGACGAATAAAATCAAACCACGTTTTGCCATCGCCAACTCTTTAATCGACAACGGTAAAAATAGCTCTTCACAGGTCGGGATCACGGTTTCGATACGACGAATGGAACAGCCCGGAAAATCCTGTTGCCAGAAAGCACTGACACGAAACCGGCCGATGCCTGGGCAGCTAATCGCAAAATTTGCTTCTCTGCTTTCCACATAAACCTGATAACGATCTTCTGTCATAGTCTGACGCACCATATGTAGCACGTCATGTTCGTCCAGCTCGGTATCCCCCAGCCGACGTAACTTACCGTTCACTTTAATTGACGGTTGAATACCCACAGAGATAAATAAGTCTGAGCCTTTTTCATCCACTAAGGTACGTAACAAATTAGCCAATTCCATAGCTTTATCCTCACACTATTGAGTTGGGATCAACTGCCTTGGCTTTTGCATCATGAACAGAAATCAAACCCCGGGCAACGAGCCCTTTTAAACAATAGTCCATGGTTTGCATGCCATGCACCATCCCCGTCTGAATTACTGAATACATTTGTGCGACTTTATCTTCACGGATCAAGTTACGAATAGCGGGAATACCAATCATGATTTCATGAGCGGCAATACGACCACCGCCATTTTTCTTCAACAAGGTCTGCGAGATAACGGCGCGCATAGATTCTGACAACATCGAACGAACCATGTCTTTTTCAGCACCAGGGAATACGTCGATAATACGGTCGATTGTTTTAGCCGCCGAGGTAGTATGCAGTGTCCCAAATACCAAATGCCCGGTTTCTGCCGCTGTTAACGCCAAACGAATGGTTTCCAAGTCACGCATTTCACCTACCAGAATAATGTCCGGATCTTCACGCAAAGCCGAACGTAACGCGGCATTAAAACTCTTGGTATCACGATAAACTTCACGCTGATTCACCAGACAAGACTTACTCTGATGCACAAATTCGATAGGGTCTTCAATGGTAATGATGTGGTGGTTATGGGTTTCGTTAATATAATCAACCATCGCCGCCAAGGTCGTTGATTTACCCGAACCGGTTGGCCCGGTAACCAGCACCAACCCTCTTGGGTTTTCCGCGATGGTTTGGAAGATCGGCGGTGCGCCCAGATCATCCAATGTCAAAACTTTACTTGGAATGGTACGGAACACCGCAGCCACACCACGGCTTTGATTGAACGCATTCACACGGAAGCGAGCTAGATTCGGGATCTCAAATGAGAAGTCAACCTCCAGATCTTCTTCAAACACCTTCCGTTGATGGTCATTCATGATGTCGTATACCAGACTGTGCACCTGACGATGCTCCAGTGGCGGTAAATTAATACGACGGATATCACCATCAACGCGAATGATCGGCGGTTGCCCTGCAGAAAGATGCAGATCTGATGCGTTATGCTTTACACTAAAGGCCAATAATTCTGTTATATCCATTATTTATCCCACTCCCAACAAAAACTGAACCAATGAATGACATAGCATCGCGCTTGCTCGCCATACAAGATCAGATCGCTTCGCTCACCCGCCAGGCCGGCCGCGCACCGGATGACGTACAGTTGCTGGCTGTTAGTAAAACCAAACCGATAGAGGCGATTTATGCCGCCTATCAAGCCGGTCAACGGCAATTTGGTGAATCTTATGTTCAGGAAGCGATCCCAAAAATCCAACTATTACAAACTAACCCCGATTATGCTGGAATCGAATGGCATTTCATCGGTCCGTTGCAATCGAATAAAACTAAACCTGTCGCTGAACATTTTGACTGGGTTCATAGCGTTGATCGCGAAAAAATAGCCCAACGACTGAATGAGCAACGACCAGCCAATCTCCCGGCACTGAATATCTGCCTTCAGATTAATATTAGCGGAGAACAGACCAAATCGGGTATTAATGCTGATGAAGTTTTTGGCCTGGCTGGCATAATTAGCCAATTCCCACGCTTAAAACTACGCGGGTTAATGACAATTGCTGAAAATACCGATGACATGAACGTAGTTCGTGATAACTTTCTGCATATGCAACAACTATTTAACCAATTAAAATCCCAATATCCATCGGTAGATACGCTATCCATGGGCATGACAGATGACATGCCACTCGCCATCAGTTGCGGCAGCACTATGGTGCGAATTGGTACAGCGATCTTCGGCAGCAGAGAATATAAGTAGGAATCATGGAACAAAGAAATATTGCGTTTATTGGTGCCGGCAATATGGCCCGCAGCCTGATCAGCGGATTAATCAATGCTGGTTTTCCAGGTAGTAAAATTCATGCCACAGATATTGATGCCCTGAAAGCTCAAGAGTTGGGTAAAGAATTTGGTATCACTGGCAGCAATGACAATGTTGCGGCGGTAAAAAATGCCGATGTGATCGTTTTGGCCGTTAAGCCACAATTTATGGCGGAAATGCTGGCGCAACTAGCCCCAGTTATTGGCGATTTTGGTAATAAACTATTCATTTCGATTGCAGCCGGTGTCAGCGTTGCTCGCTTACAAGGTTTGCTGAACGGACATCAGAATATTGTCCGTTGCATGCCGAATACGCCGTCTTTGATTGGTATTGGCATGACCGGTCTGTTTGCACCCGCAGTAGTCAATGCAACTGATCGTCAATTTGCGCAAGAGATGCTGCAAGCCGTGGGTAAAACGTTGTGGGTCAATGACGAAGCGGATATCAACGTCGTCACCGCAGCATCTGGCAGTGGTCCTGCGTATTTCTTCCTGTTCATGCAATATATGGTGGAAGAAGCACAGCGTATGGGCTTTAGCACTGAAGCCGCTCGTCTGTTAGTGCAAGAAACAGCATTAGGTGCAGCACAGATGGTGATTGCGAACCCAGAAACAGAGCTGGCTACTTTGCGTGCGCAGGTAACCTCGAAAGGTGGCACCACAGCGGCAGCCATTAATGCTTTTGAGGAAGGAAAACTGGCTGATCTGGTGAGTATTGCCATGCAAGCAGCCCAACGCCGCGCTGAAGAAATGGAAACACTTTTCTAAGGATTCTCATGAATACACTGTTTTTTCTGCTGGATACTGCGTTTAGCCTCTATTTGATGGTGGTATTACTGCGGTTTTGGCTGCAATGGGCCAGAGCAGATTTTTATAATCCATTGAGTCAGGTGGCAGTGAAACTGACACACCCGATATTAAGCCCGTTACGTCGTGTTATCCCTGGCTTCCGAGGCATTGATTTCGCGTCCTTGCTGCTGGCCTATGCGGTTGCCGCGTTGAAATTCATTGCCTTTATGTGGATGGGCGTGCTGAAAATTAATGTAACCGGTCTGTTGTTACTGAGCTTTCTGGTGGTGTTAAAACAAGCCGGTTCACTGCTGTTCTGGATTTTGATTGCCCGCGCTATTTTAAGTTGGATCAGCCAGGGCCGTAGTTCTGTCGAGTATGTACTGTATCAACTGACCGAACCACTGCTGAGCCCAATCCGCCGTTTCCTGCCGTCACTCGGTGGTTTAGATCTGTCGGTGTTGGTGCTGTTCTTTATTCTGCAAGGGATCAACTTCCTGATGCTGGATTTAGTCGGCCCACTTTGGAACCAGCTGTAATGGCTGGTTTTCGACAAGATGGTGATGAAGTTTGGCTGGATGTTTACATCCAGCCCAAAGCCAGCCGCGATCAAATTCAGGGGTGGCATGGCGAAGAGCTGAAAATTGCGATCACTGCACCACCAGTGGATGGCCAGGCGAATGCGCATCTGATCAAGTTTTTGTCGAAACAATTCAAAGTGGCCAAAAGCCAGATCGTGATCCACAAAGGCGAGCTTGGGCGGCACAAAACGGTTCGCATTACTTCACCACAACAACTCCCCGCGATTTTAGAACAGCCGATAGGCTGATTCGTTCTTCCTGCTGCGAATACCGTTAATCGCAAGTGGTACAGAACTACATCCAACGTTATTATGTCGCCGATTTGATTACGGAGTCTGAATATGGAAAAGGTAGTTCTTGCCACCGGCAATAAAAAGAAAGTTGAAGAACTCAATGCATTACTGGCCGACCTGAATTACGCAGTCGTTCCGCAAAGTGAATTTAATGTTGAAAGCGTGCCAGAAACCGGCACCACGTTCGTTGAAAATGCCATTATCAAAGCACGCCATGCTGCGCGCATTACTGGCCTGCCCGCGATTGCTGATGATTCAGGAATTGAAGTTGATGCCCTGCTGGGCCGCCCCGGTGTCTATTCTGCCCGTTACGCCGGCGAAGATGCTTCCGATCAAGACAATCTGGAAAAGCTGCTGGAAGAGATGAACGGCGTGCCGCCGGTATTACGTACTGCACGTTACTGGTGTGTGCTGGTGTATATGCGCCATGCTGATGATCCAACCCCGATTATTTGCCAGGCCAGCTGGGAAGGCTCTCTCGCCACCGAACCAAGCGGTGAAAATGGTTTTGGTTATGATCCAATCTTTAATGTGCCGGATCTCGACTGCACCGCCGCCGAACTGGAGCCGGCAACCAAAAACTGCTTAAGCCATCGTGGTAAAGCGCTGGCGCAACTCGCTAAAGCCCTGCAAGAGTAATTTATGCTGCAACTACCGCCACTGAGCCTGTATACCCATATTCCCTGGTGCGTACAGAAATGTCCGTATTGTGATTTCAATTCGCACGCCTTAAAACAGAATGTACCGGAAACAGACTATGTGGCGGCGTTGTTGGCCGATCTTGATGCTGATTTGGGCTATGTGCAAAACCGCCAACTGCAGAGTATTTTTATCGGCGGTGGCACACCGAGTCTGTTTTCTGCAAATGCCATTAAAGATTTGCTGCAAGGTGTGGCGGCGCGCATTCCGTTTGCCAATGACATTGAAATTACCTTAGAAGCCAACCCCGGCACTGTGGAAGCTGGTCGCTTTGTCGGTTATCAACAAGCCGGTGTCACCCGTATCAGTATCGGTGTGCAAAGTTTCCAGCCGGAAAAATTGCAGAAATTGGGCCGTATCCACGATCCACAGCAAGCAGTTGCAGCAGGGTTGCAAGCGAAGCAGGCTGGTTTACGCAGTTTTAATATCGACCTGATGCACGGTTTACCTGAGCAAAGCATCAGCGATGCGCTCTACGATCTCAAACAAGCGATTGAGATCGCCCCACCGCATCTGTCTTGGTATCAACTGACTATTGAACCCAACACCGCATTTGGTTCCCGCCCTCCGGTATTGCCCGAAGACGAAACGTTGTGGGATATCCAAGAACAAGGCCACCAATTATTGCTGGACGCAGGCTATCAGCAATATGAGATCTCGGCTTACGCCAAGCCCGGTTTCGAATGTCGGCACAATCTGAATTACTGGCAGTTTGGTGACTATCTCGGCATCGGTTGCGGTGCGCATGGCAAGATCACCTTACCGCAGGAAAACCGGATCATTCGCACAGCGAAGGTAAAACACCCGAAAGGCTATCTTGATCCAGAACGAGCATTTTTAGATCAAAGCTGGGATGTGGAAAACGAAGATCGTCCGTTTGAATATTTCATGAACCGGATGCGCCTGTTTCAACCTGTTCCCAAAGCTGAATTGACACTCAGAACTGGTTTAACAGCAGAATCTGTTGAGCCGATGTTTGCTAAAGCTTATGAGCAAGGCTTACTGCAACAGACCGCGAGTGAATGGCAAGTCACCGAATTAGGCTATCGCTACCTGAACAGCTTACTAACGATGTTGATGGAAGAGTAAACTCTGCCAACTTGAAATTGCAACGGTGTTAACCGCAGAAACAATAACGGCCTGTATCATCTGATAACAGGCCGTTTTAATTCATGCTGCTAGTCTGCGCGATTAGCTTTTACGCGCAAACAGCAGATCCCACACGCCGTGACCTAAACGATGGCCACGTTGTTCAAATTTAGTCAGCGGACGAGAATCAGGGCGTGGTGCATACACACCATCCGTTACCGTATTAGCAAACCCTTCCGCCACGCTCATCACTTCCACCATATGCTCCGCGTAGTTTTCCCAATCGGTTGCCATGTGGAAGATGCCATCAATTTTCAGCTTCGGACGCAGCATTTGTACGAAAGCTGGTTGCACGATCCGGCGTTTATGATGACGTGATTTATGCCAAGGATCAGGGAAAAACAGCTGCAAAGTATCAATGCTTTGATCAGGGATCATCTGACCCAACACTTCCACCGCATCGTGGCAGAATAGACGTAAATTGGTAATGCCCGCCTCTTGTGCTGATGTTAAACAGGCACCAACACCAGGACGATGCACTTCAATACCGATGAAGTTTTTCTCAGGCGCTGCTGCGGCCATTTCTACCAGTGATTTACCCATGCCAAAACCGATTTCCAGCACGACTGGCGCTTCACGACCAAACAGCTTGGCGAGATCTAACATCTCATCGCGGAATTCGACGCCCATCACCGGCCACAATTCTTGTAATGCGCGATCCTGACCTCGGGTCAGACGGCCTTCACGACGCACAAAACTGCGGATGCGGCGCATAAATTTACCATCTTCGGTTTGTTCTTCACCGACGGTCATTTCATCATGCTCGGTCATGGTGTCTCTCTATCTGTTAACAGGGCGTTGGCATTATCCAGAGATAATATGAAGGTGCAAGCAGAAAGCCGATTTTCGCCTTCATTCCACCGGTAAACCTTACTTTTTGTATCGTTTACAGCATCACTTGGCTGTGACAGCATGCAGGCTTCATCGACAGAGGTTTTTTAGTTTGAATCCAGCTACTTTTTCACAGCGTTTACTGAACTGGTATGACGTATCCGGGCGTAAAACATTGCCTTGGCAACAGGATAAAACTCCCTATCGCGTCTGGATTTCGGAAATCATGTTGCAACAGACGCAAGTCAGCACCGTGATCCCGTATTACGAACGCTTTATGGCGCACTTTCCCGATGTGCTAAGCCTCGCCAATGCACCATTAGATGAAGTCTTACATCTGTGGACAGGGCTTGGTTATTACGCCCGCGCGCGTAATCTGCATAAAGCGGCGGAAGTTATACGCGATCAATATCAGGGCGTGTTTCCTGAAACTTTCGATGATGTCGTTGAATTACCGGGTATTGGTCGCTCCACAGCCGGCGCTATTTTGTCGCTCTCACTAAAACAGCACCATGCGATTTTAGATGGTAACGTCAAACGTGTGCTTACACGCTGGTTAGCACTGGAAGGCTGGCCGGGGCAAAAGCAGATTGAAAATGAACTTTGGGATTGGGCGAACAAACTCACCCCAGCAGAGCGAGTGGAGCACTATAACCAGGCGATGATGGATCTGGGTGCCAGCCTTTGCAGCCGCACTAAACCGCAATGCACCCTTTGCCCGATGAACGATGATTGTGGTGGTTATCTGCAAGGTAAACCAACGGCCTACCCAACCCCAAAACCGAATAAGAAGCAAATTCCGGTAAAACAGACCTGTCTATTGATCATGCGTCATGCACAGAGTGTCTGGTTGCAACAACGCCCGGTACAGGGCATTTGGGGCGGATTATTCAGCTTTCCCGAATTTAGTGATGTTAGCGAAGCGCAGCACTGGTTGCAGCAACAAGGCTATACAGGGCTGACTATTCAATCGCTGAGCGCCTTCCGGCACACTTTCAGCCACTTTCATCTGGATATCACACCACTGCTGGTCAGCTTGCCGCATCCTGCACACAGCATCATGGAGCAAAGCAACGAACTTTGGTATAACCTCAAGCAACCATCCAGTGTTGGCCTGTCTGCGGTGACACTGAAATTACTGACTTATCCTGAACTGCAACAATAGAGAAAATAACTATGTCCCGAATTGTTTTTTGTCAGCGCCTAAAAAAAGAAGCACCTGGTATGGCCTTTCAACTGGTGCCCGGTGAATTGGGTAAGCGGATTTTTGACAACATCTCTCAGGAAGCCTGGGCGGAATGGCAAAAAAAACAGACCATGCTGATCAATGAAAAGAAACTCAACATGATGAACACCGAGCATCGTGCTTTGCTGCAAGCGGAGATGGAAAAATATCTGTTTGAAGATGGTGAAGTGCAAATCGACGGTTATGTGCCACCGAGCGCTAAATAACCGTTTGTCTAGGAATAAACCAGCTATATTCTGGTTTTGTTCAGCAAAGCAGCAAACGAACTGAAAATTGAGGGGTTTCGGAAAAAAGCGTTGACTTAAAACCGCTTATTTTGTTTAATGCGCCCCGTTGCCCAGATAGCTCAGTCGGTAGAGCAGCGGATTGAAAATCCGCGTGTCCGTGGTTCGATTCCGCGTCTGGGCACCATCATTTAAGTTAACTTGCTGCGGCGAGTTAAGTAACAAATTTGTGTGCCGGCTTAGCTCAGTTGGTAGAGCAACTGACTTGTAATCAGTAGGTCATCAGTTCGATTCCGATAGCCGGCACCATTCCTTCTCTTAGCCCAGATAGCTCAGTCGGTAGAGCAGCGGATTGAAAATCCGCGTGTCCGTGGTTCGATTCCGCGTCTGGGCACCATGAATATGAAAGCCTCACAGCAATGTGAGGCTTTTTTGTTTTGGGCTTTTGGTTGTATCAGGTTTTTCTGGAAAATATATGTATGGTCTATTCGTTCCATATACAGACTTTATTTCGTCCAGAGTTCTTAGCGTTATACAATGCTTTATCTGCCTGGCTGAGTAAGAGATCAATATCATCACTGCATGAGCAGGAAGTGACTCCTACTGAGATCGTTACACGCAATGACTTACCATTTTCTAACACCTGACAAGTATTCGCTGTAACCATACGTAGTCGTTCTGCCACTTCAACCGAAGCCTCGATACCTGTTTCGGGTAACAATACGGCAAATTCTTCTCCACCTATGCGGCCAAAAATATCTTCCGTTCGCAAATTATCGCGACACTCAATCACTAATTTTTGAAGTACCAGATCACCTACTTGATGGCCATATTGGTCATTAATCGCTTTAAAGTGATCAACATCGAACATCAGTAGGGATAAATCATGATGATGACGTTTATCACGTTTGAGCTCATTGTTAGCCAACATCATAAAATATCTGCGATTATTTATGCCGGTGAGATAATCTATATGAGCCTGACGTTCCAGCTCTAATTCCAGATTTTTCCGTTCAGTAATATCCGTGTGAGTGCCACACATCCTTATTGGCTTCCCGTCATTATCACGCTGCATTACCTTTGCCTGATCAAGAATCCATCGATACCCGCCATCTTTATGCAGCATTCGATATTCAATCTTATGAATTAGTGAACGACCCTCAAGCACGTCTTTTATCGATGCCCATGCCCGCTCTCTGTCATCAGGATAAATAAAGTCAGTCCATTGTTGTGTGGTTTGCTGGATTTCCTCATAGGTATAACCCAGCATGATTGCCCAACGCTCATTGCGTTTTACGCTGTGCGTTTCAATATTCCAATCCCAGAAACCCAGCTCTGAACCTTCCAGAACGAATCGAAGCTGCTCTTCTCTTTCTCTCAGGGCATATTCAATATTTATACTTAAATCAGAGCTGAACATTGTCATCTGATCCTTCCTTGGCTAGAGCACTATTGAATAGTTTAGGCGAAAGTTGATGAATCTAAATTCATTTTTCTCATCAATGTGTTTGCAACAGGCCTGAGATGTAGTTAGTAAATGATTTGAAATAGGGGAAGAGAATAAGTCAGTATGTGGTGATGTGATGGTTATCTTACTCATAAAGTAAGCAGAGCCATACGTTTATAGATTGAGTGGATCTTGAAGTAACGTCGCATCACGTCAAGATGCCAACAATTTGTATTTGTCGAGCATTCTATATAACGTCACCCGTGATACCCCAAGTTGACGTGCAGCAGCCATCATATTGTTTCCTGATTCATGCAGCGCTCGTTGCATAGCCTGCATTTCCGCCGCAGCCCGAACCTCAGCTAAAGTCTGATGTTGCGGCAATTGAGTGTCAGGCGCTAATTCTAGATCTTGCGGGGTGATGATCCGTTTTTCGCACATCACTAATGCTCTGGCTACGCGGTTTTTTAACTCACGAACATTCCCAGGCCAGTGATAAGTACGCATCTGCTGTAATGTGGCGGGGCTGAATCCTCGCACCAACGGGTTGAGACTGTCTCTTAAATTACAAAGAAAATGGTAGGCTAATAACTCAACGTCACCACGTCGTTCTCGAAGCGGTGGTAATTCAAGATCTAAGACACAAAGCCGAAAATAAAGATCTTTGCGGAAATGGCCGGTTTTTACATCTTCACGAAGATCACGATTTGTCGCGGATATAACGCGTAGATCCACCGGGATCGGTTCAGTGCCACCAACACGGGTGATCTGTCTTTCTTGCAGAAACCGTAATAAGTTGGCCTGCAATTCCAGTGGTAAATCACCAATTTCATCTAGAAATAAAGTGCCACCATTGGCAGCTTCAATATGACCGATCTGGCGGCGACAGGCACCGGTAAAAGAGCCTTTTTCATGGCCGAATAATTCAGATTGGATCAGATTGCTTGGTATAGCTCCGCAGTTTACTGCGATAAACGGGCCCGCTCGCCGTTTTGATTGTTGGAAAATAGTACGCGCGGCTAATTCCTTACCTGTGCCGCTCTCGCCCATTAACATGACCGAAGAATCAACAACTGCCAGTTTACTTAATTGGCGAAAAACTTTTCGCATGGCCGGGCTATCACCAATCATACAATCATGCCCGGAAGTTGCGCCCATATTGCAATAAAAAGGCGGCGATGATCTTAGGCTGGCCATACCGTATGCATGCCCTAACGATGTCATTATCCGCGCATCATCAATTGGCATGGTATGGTAGTCATAGAGATATTTTGCTAACAAATCACGGGTAATTGGTTGACTGGCCATTTCGGGTGTTACCAGACCAATCCACTCCATCGTGGTGCTGGTTTTTGCCAGCATGAACTCTAGTTCCCGATCGATATCTTCATTTTTGCCAAAATTATCGAGCAAAATGATCCCCACCAGCGGATTACGTCGCTCATAAAGATCAATGGCTTCTCTTATCGTATTCGCCGGGCATGGCAGCCATCCTGCTGCAAGCGCTTCCTTAGGCATAATCCATACTGAGGCGGTACGCAGACAAACAAGCTCACGTACGTCCATGGACAGCTACCTTATTGGTACCTTCAAATTTCAGATCTATTATAAGTATCGAAGATCATTATCCGGTTCGCTAGTTTTAGCTTACCTATTTTAACAAAACAGTTACACATTATTGTCTTTCTATTTAATCAAAAAAACAGCAGCACACATGATAATTAACCGATTTATATTTTTATAAATCATAAACATATCTAAACAACAATCTGAATTAAATCATTCAACCATCACAAAATGAGTCTGAATAAGCTGTTTCAATTTTGATACACACCATTTTTAATTTTTCTATTATTATTCAATATCTTATATATATCGGAAATATTTTCAGTTCATTTTAGTTAACACCAATAAATTACCCTCCTCTACAAACAACAATTTAATTATTACCTTTCAATTAGTTATATATACGGCCTAAAACTTGTATAGCTAATATCGCAACACTCCCCTGTCATTCTCGCCGACGCCGCACCCCGGTAATTGATTGTGCTTGTGGCAAGAATCTAGGGATAGATTTCCACAATTTCCATATCTGGAAAAAGGAATACAATCATGAAGAATAAATTCAATTATAAACCTTTACTGACGGCACTCTGTCTGGGGTTAGCCGCGTTAATCTCTACTCCTGCTTTTGCCGACAATCCGTTTCAATTAGACGGTAATGCTATTTCTGACGAAACAGGACATGCGACAGGTGATGACTGGGATGTAGTCAATACTACGGGTGGTAATGCCGAGGGCAGAACTGGCCTTGTTATCGACAGACCAGAACCAACACAATCCATTTTCACTGGCGGTGGAGCCAAAGATCAAATGGATATTACCGCATGGAAATGGCGTACTGGTACCCCGCCATCTAAAGATGACTTAACCCATGCCTATGCCGCTGCTTATGTGCAAGACAACAAAGATTTTATTCTGGTATTTGGTATGGATCGTTATGACACCAGCGGTGATGCACAGTTAGGTTTCTGGTTTTTAAAAGATGAAGTTCAGCCTGTAGCTGGTGGAACATTCTCTGGCAAACATCAAGATGGCGATGTTTTGGTTTTGGTGAATTTCTCCAATGGTGGTTCAGTTCCTACTATTAATGTGTTCCAGTGGCAAGGTGGCCAAGTGAATGCGGTCGGAGCTGGCGGTACAGTGAAATGTACTAATGGCTATATTCCAACTGGCCAAAACTTCTGCGGCATCACAAACTCCATCGCAGTTAAAGCACCATGGGCCTACGAAAACAAAGACGTGGGTATCACCGATATGTTCCCACCTGGCGCATTCTTTGAAGGTGCCATTAATCTGACTGCATTATTACCAAATGATAGCCCTTGCTTTACTAATTTCTTGGCAGAAAGCCGCAGTTCAACCTCTATTACAGCTACGCTGAAAGATTTTGCCACACCAGTTACCGGATTTAATGTCTGTAAAATCTCAGTAACCAAGAACTGTACTACTCCGACCCTCAATACTGCACAAGATCACATCATCTACAATATTGCTGGTCAGGTAACTAACAGTGGCTTTGGTACTGTCTACAACGTCGTACTTGCTGACAACCCTGCCGCAGATGGCGCATTCCAGCAAGTTGATTGCTCAACCGGTAACAGCATTGGTAGCTTCCCACTGACCAGTTTGGCGAATGGTGAAACCGCTTGTTATACAAACACTATGACGGTGCCTCTATCAGATAATGGGACTAAAGATACCGTCACCGCGACTGCTAATACCGCAGATGCCGGTGCTGGTATTGCACTGACCGATTCAGCTCAGGCGCAATGTCCAAATCTATCAGTCAGCCCTGCTATCCAGGTCACCAAAGATTGCTCAACAGCCATCACAACCGCAGGTGGGAATGTTGCCGCCAAAGTCAATGTAACTGGTACTGTGTGTAATATCGGGGATACCCGTCTGGATAATGTATTAGTCACTGACAGTGAGGTTTCAGGTGCACTGATTGGGCCTATCAGCCTACCGAAAAAAGGCTCTACTGGTGATTGCGTACCATACACTGGCAGTTATATTCCATCTGCCGCCAGTGATGTAAACGGAGTAGCCACCACCGATCCAAGCAAAGTTGTGTTTAAAGATACCGCTACAGCAACTGCTGACGATATCTTTGGCGCACCAGTAACACCGCATACCGATGAAGCACAATGTCCACTCTGTAGTTGTGCAGCGGCCGGAACTTGTAGTAACTAAGCACATCATTCTCTTGCAATACAGCGCCGAGATTAGATGATGAGCAAAACAAAAAGGCTCCTTAAATAAGGAGCCTTTTTCATTTCCGACTCGTTTTATTTTCTACCTTTGGTGCCAGTTGTTGTCGTCGTAGTGCTGCCTACCGTCATCGATACTGTCGCCGTTGCTGTTTTGCTGCCATCAGTGATCTGGTAACTAAAGCTGTCTGTACCGGTAAACCGTTTTACTGGCAAATAACGGACTGTACCATCAGCATTGATAGATACTGAACCATGCGCCGGTGTTGTCACGGAAACCACTTTCAATGCCTGCTTTTCAGGATCGTAATCATTAGCCAGCACAACCACGTTAACTGCAGTGCTGTCCACCGTAGTCGCACTGTCTGCCACTGCAACAGGAGCCAAATTAATCGGGGCACTCACCACATAAGTAACCACGCCCGTAGCATCATAACCAGTAACGGTACTGTTCGTTGCTGTTAAGTTGACGCTGTAAGAGCCATCGATCGCTGTCGCTGCAGAAGTAACGGTCAACGTAGTGCTCGCACTTTGACCTGGATTTAGCGTCATTGCAGCCTGAGCAAAATTCGCAGCCCAGCCTGATGGCGCTTGTGCTTGTAAATTAAACTGAGAACCAGAGCAGCTGCTGTTATCGCTATTAGTTAAAGTCAGGGTGTAACTCACAGCTGTACCTGGTGCAACGCCCGTACTTTGTGCTGGTGTCAGCGCAATCGTTGGTTTTGCATGCTGACAAGTCTGAGGACCTAATTCAACAGTCACACTCGCCTGACTGCCGTTAGTCCAGTCAGTGGTAATAGTCACACCGGCAGTAGTATCAACGTAGCTTTTGCCGCTGGCCAATGCATGATCACTCCAGTCGTAATAGCTGGTGCTGTTACTGGCTGGTGTCATATCCAGTAAATTACTGGTCCGGCGATCGCCATCAACGCCAGTGCGGATCACAACGCCATTGAGTACATTGGTATTCCCGGCCAAGAAACTATCACTACCCAATGCTTGACGATATTCAAGGTAATACCATTTAGGCAGGCCAGTAACTGAATCAACACCCATTGGTATTTTCAGCGCCTTGACGCCACCATCATTCACTTCATAAGGTGTTAAAGTATAAGTACCGCTGGCGCTAACTTCGGTAATAGCTGGAGAAGAACCGTAGCCTAACCACCCTAACTGAAGCTTCTGGAACGGAGCCATATGACCAGCAACATAGTTCCCCATGATGTCATCACGATCACCATATTCAAACGTCTGACAAGATGTACCCAACGTAGTGGCGCCACACTCCAGTGCATGCGAGTGCTGTAAACCAAAGTTATGCCCCATCTCATGGCCAATGGTAGTCACTTGTAAAGAGCCATTGATCCAGCTTTGAGAAGGTAAACCACCCACTGTGCCCATTCCAGTCCAGCCGCAGGTGCTGATGTTAGGGAAAATATAGACACGACGCTGATAGTTAGACAGATTGGCGCCGGCGTTAGTTGCCGCCGCATCCGCTTGTTGAGCAATGGTGGTGGTATCACAGTTGGTGCTGTCTACCGCAACGGTAAACCAACCCATAACATCCCCGGTCAGCCAGGTTTGTTGATATGAATCTTCTAGAAAATAATTGCTAACGTTGCCAAAAACCATACTACGCGCTTGCTCAATACTCCAAGGCTGATTAGCTGGCGCATCTTGAAAGTTGACCAACATAACCAATGTTTTTTGTTCGCCGAAGGTATTAGGCTGAATCGTAACGCTGCTAGATGTCGCGGTAGAACCCGTAGTACCATTCAGTGCCTGAGTTTCTAATCCGCTTTGTTCCAGCACCAGATGCTTGCCAACTAATACACCTTTAGCCTTTGCATGCACGCCACTTTGTACATCAGGCGCATCGCCAGCAAAGTGTAACTCCAGACGATCACCAGCTGGCGTGGTCAAAAAATGCCGTAACTTGTGGCTACCATCCGGGTAATCTTCGTACGCAACAACCAATTCACCTTCACTGGTTTGCGGCTGCTCCAGACGGGACTGGATTTCAGCAGGCATGCCTAATAAAGCTTGTGCCGGTAGTGCGTTATGTAAAACCTCAGCCGGAGCAACCGCGACCAATTCAAGCAACAGGGCTTGGCGTTGTTCAGTAATCGATTGGATTTCGTTGAGCAGATTCGCTTGTTCACTGTCATCAGCCTGACGGTAATGAGCGATTAATTGAGCAAGTTCGGTGGTGAGTTGTCTTACCTGAGAGGTATTGATTGCACTGGCTGTTTGTGTAGCAGACTCCGCCATTGCTGGTGTACTTACACCACTCAGCCCACAGAAGATAGTCATCAACAACAATGCAAACCAGCGTGCTCGCGCAGACAAGCCATAGCTAACAGCCGTGGAAGCAAAAAAAGACATCATTTTGGGTACCCTCAAGTAATAAAACCTCGAAAGCGCCCAAAACGCAGCGATTTTACGCGCTCCTTCGGTAACCCAGCTGTCCATTTAATCACTCAAATGGACCTGTGGCTTTGCGTGCACCCGGTTACCCGGGGCTTGCCGTTTCGGGAGTGCTTTCGATGGCAAAAGAATCGAAAAAATCGACCCCATTATTTACATGAAATCACACCTGAATGTGAGTAGATAAAGGCGTAAGCATGAAAATACTTACGACTTCCATATCATGCAAACTTGTAAGCAATGCTACAAAATTAGTGAGGAATGGTAAAGAGAAATTGATCACTTTTTAATCAATTTTAACTAGCGTAGCAATTTTATTGAAAAGTAATTCACAGGAATAAAATGCACCTGCCAAAAAATTCATTTAAAACAATAGAATAAAAAAGCAGCCACAAATAAAATGGTTATTTTATATTAAAATCAAACACATAATAAAAAGATAACCAACCGAAACCTTATTTATTAGTAAAAAGCCTCGTTTGAATAGGAAATAATAACGAAATGCGTTATTTATTAAATATTAGATTTCTGTTCATCATTATTAACCGATAAAACACTCGCTTCGATTTCTTTGAATACCACCCGATATAGAGCACCAAATGTATCAGGATCGCCATTTCGCCCCGCTTCCGCTTCAAGCCGTCTTAAAGCATGCGTAGCATTTTCAGATGTCTGGATCGAAATAATATAATCGAGTGTGAGTCTGGCAATTTCTAGCTTGTCTTGATTAGACATAACTGACTCCTGGATTGCAGAACAGAGTAAACAACTGTGTGGAACTTAACGTTCGGTTTAAGTCGAAAAATCTCACCATATCCAAACTTTAGTATCATTGGCTTAGAAAACATCTCAATCCCTCACGTTCCTGCAATTAATTTACTGGCAGACACGATATACCTCATGAGTGAAACAATGCTCTTGTTCAAAACAACTCGCTCCGTTGAAATGTAAGTTTTGGTTAAAAAAAGAAACTATAATTATTAAGCACGTTCCAACATGGAGTTGCTCATAATGAAACATCAATCTGGTTACGCTCTCACGCTGATGCTGCTATTGGCTGGCTGTGGGGGTGGTGGCGATGGAAGTAGTGGCACAACGAAACTGAATTTAGCTATTTCTGATGCACCAGTAGATAGTGCACTGAAGGTTTGTATTGCGGTCAACAGCCTGCGTTTGAAACAAGAAGGTGTAAATACTGAAACAGTTTGGAATCACTTAAATTTAATTCCAACAACCAGTGACGATGGCTGTTTGCCAACTGGCTATACTATTCCTCCAGATAGCAATGGTAACCCAGAGTTTCTCTATCTCGATTTGCTGAAATACCAAGATGGGATGAAACATGCGTTACTCACGAATACCTCTATTCCCAGCGGTACTTATCAACAGTTACGGCTGATGGTTGAAGATGGACAGACCCATTTCCTCAACGATAGTGTCGGTGTCGTTACTACACACCCAACCTCTTACGTAAAAGAATCAGGTGGTACAGTATTACCTTTAAATGTTCCGAGCGGTGAGGTTAAAACAACAATACCATTTACTGCATCAATTGGTGGCGTGCTCTCTTTCCAATTAGAGTTTAATTTACGTCATTCAATGGTTCTTCCTGCGACAAACACATATTACAAACTGAAACCCACAGGTATTAAATTACTAGATGTTAGTACATTGAGTACCATTTCAGGTTCAGTTAACAGCGCATACTGCGCAGGTAACCTTTCTAATGCAGGCGTCTATCTTTACAACAGCGATGCTGTAACCCCTCCTTATCAGGGTATTGATTATGATACAGCTCACGGCGGACCAGTTCTCACTTCGTTAGTGACAACCACTAGCGGTGTAAGCAGCTATCAGATCAATTATGTAGAACCAGGGACATATGATGTCGTACTAGTTTGTAATGCTGGAAATGATGCTATTACCGAGAATGGAAATGAGAACTCATTTGACCCAGATGAAGCAAATGTTATTGAAGGAGTACAAGCGCCATCAAGTGCTGGTTCAAGCCCAATCACTGTCGATTTCCTAACACTACCACCAATCTAGCAACCAATTCAGGCCAGTTTTATACTGGCCGGTCTTTCTACCAATTCAGGGTTGTTAATACATCAACAACCGCTTCTACTTCTTGCTGCACATCCACGGTAAAACGCGCATGTTGCGGGCTATCGATATCCAGCACCGCCACAACCTTATTATTAACAATGATCGGCACCACTAATTCTGAATTACTGGCGCCATCGCAGGCGATATGGCCAGGAAAAGCATGTACGTCATCAATTCGTTGTGTTTCACGTGTTGCAGCTGCGGTTCCGCACACACCACGCCCCACGGGAATACGAATACAGGCAACCTTACCTTGAAATGGCCCCAGCACTAATTCGCCGTCACGCATGATGTAAAAACCTACCCAGTTGATATCGGGTAAATATTGATTCAGCAATGCGCTGACATTCGATAGATTAGCTATTAAATCAGGTTCGCCACTGACCAAACCGGAAACCTGTTGAACAATTTCACCCTGCAACTCTTGCATGTTACTCACCAAAAATTAATACAAAAAAAGCATACGCTATAAAAAGAAGAAACCAGCAGTCTTTGCAGAAAGCTGGTTCCTATTATGCTGATAAATTAAAAATAATCAGTTCAATTTGCTATCTAATGCGGCCATTACTACATCAGGCGCTTGCTGATAATCATGCAAACCTTTCGCGCGTAATTTGCAGGCCGGGCATTCGCCACAACCATCACCAATCACACCGTTATAGCAAGTCAGGGTTTTCTGACGCACATAGTCCAGACGACTAATTTTATCCGCCAACGCCCAGGTTTCCGCTTTGTTAAGCCACATCAATGGCGTAGCAAACTTAACATCGCGTTCCATACCCAGCTTAACCGCATGATTCAGTGCTTTAACAAACTCATCACGACAATCAGGATAGCCCGAGAAATCAGTCTCGCAAACGCCAGTGATCACCGTATCCGCACCCACCTGATAGGCATAAATCGCGGCTAAGGTCAGAAACAGAATATTACGACCCGGAACAAACGTATTCGGTAAGCCGTTTTCCTGCAGATCATTACTGACCGGAATAGCATCGCGAGTCAGCGCAGAAACGGCCAGCTCGTTGAGCAGACCAACATCCAGCACCTTATGCGCGGCCAAACCTAAATCAGCCGCGATCTGGCGTGCAACTTCGATTTCCTGCACATGACGTTGACCATAATCAAACGTGATCGCATGCACTTCATCGTATTGCTGCACGGCATAGAGCAGGCAGGTTGTACTATCCTGCCCACCACTGAAAACCACCACCGCTTTGCGTTTATTCTGGCTCATGATCAACGACCTGTTTTATTGCCTGCACGGGTAATACGTTGACGGTTATTGGCATTCGGCCGTGCTTTGCGTGGCTCGCCATCCCGTAATTTCTTACGTGCATTTTCCCAACTGACGTCATCATCACGTTGCGGTTTTACTGGCGCAGCTGCACGTGGCACTTTAGGACGTGGCACGGCTGGTGTCTCACCTGCAACCTCATCGCCCTGCAAAATTGTCCGTTCACGGTGGCGACGTACAGCACGACGGATCTGTGCAGCCTGTTTGAACTCGCTACGACGCTCTTCTACCGCAAACACTTTACTGCGTTCTTCTGGCACTAAACCAACCATTTTACGCAGGTAGTTCACTTGTGGCAGTTGCAACTCAACCCAACCACCGCGTGGTAAGGTTTTATCCAGTTTGATGTCACCATAGCGAATACGCATCAGACGGCTAACCTGCACGTCCAGCGATTCCCACAGACGGCGAACTTCACGGTTACGGCCTTCACACAGAGTCACGTTGTACCACTGGTTCA
Source organism: uncultured Tolumonas sp. (assembly GCF_963678185.1). NCBI lineage: Bacteria > Pseudomonadati > Pseudomonadota > Gammaproteobacteria > Aeromonadales > Aeromonadaceae > Tolumonas > uncultured Tolumonas sp. The sequence goes on along the minus strand of NZ_OY782757.1, from coordinate 3,715,230 downwards.
GACCTTCGCCACCACCAGAAGTAATTTTGTCAAACTTCGCAGGGCCATCTTCCAGTTGCACACCATGGCGCAACTTCTGCAACATGCCTTCGGTCACTTCACCAAACACACGCACCGCATATTCACGTTCAACTTCGTGACTTGGGTGCATCAGACGGTTCGCTAATTCACCATCGGTAGTGAACAGCAACAGACCGGATGTATTGACGTCCAGACGACCCACTGCCACCCAGCGTGAATCTTTGATCCGCGGCAGACGGTCAAACACCGTCGGACGACCTTCTGGATCATGACGGGTACACACTTCCCCTTCTGGCTTGTGATAAGCCAGCACACGACAGATCACATCTGTTACCGATGGAACGGTAATTTGATGACCATCAACACGGATCGCAGCGCTTGCGTCTATGCGATCGCCCAGTGTTGCGACTTTGCCGTTCACACTGACACGGCCTTCACTTATCACTGTCTCCATCTCACGACGGGAACCAACACCCGCTCGAGCCAGTACTTTTTGCAGTTTTTCGCTCATGCTTTGCCTCAATCATTCAAACGGTGTCGGATCTCCGGCACCGAAGCGTACTACTTTAGGCTCATCATCCGAGAAATCGATAACGGTGGTCGGCTGTGCGCCTTGCGTTCCGCCATCAATAATCAGATCAACGACTTTTTCCAGCTGTCCACGGAACTCTTCCGGGTCTGCTTCTGCCAACACCTGACCAGGAAGGATCAAGGTACTGGACATTAATGGTTCACCCAACTCGGTTAACAACGCTTGGGCAATGTTATTGGTCGGTACACGGATACCGATCGTTTTCTTTTTTTCGTTCATCAAGCGACGAGGCACTTCTTTGGTTGCTTTCAGAATAAAAGTATAGGCGCCGGGTGTATTATTTTTGATCAGTCGGAAGGCGGTATTATCAATTTTGGCATAGACCGACAACTCCGAAAGATCATTACACAACAACGTAAAATTATGCTCATCTTCCAACTGACGAATGCGACAGATTTTTTCCAGCGCACTCTTCTCTCCCATCATGCAACCCAGTGCATAACCGGAATCGGTGGGATAAACGATCACCCCACCTTGACGCAAAACACCCACCGCCTGAGAAATCAGACGCGTTTGTGGGTTAACCGGATGAACAACAAAAAATTGACTCATAATTCCTCCCCTTGCGGGACGTCAGGAAATGCAGGAAAAACATGCCAGACGGGCGTCACATCCTTGGGGAGCCACAAGTTTTTACCTAACTCAACCCAAGGTAGCGGTGTATGAAAATCTGAGCCAACCGATGCCATAAATCCGTAATCACGGCAATACTGACCCAGCGTTGACCGCTCATGCGGACTTTGCTGACATAAACTCACTTCGATGGCATCGCCACCGGCTTCTTTAAATAATACCAGAAGACGTTTCAGCCACTTAGTAGAAAGTTTATAACGGCCAGGATGCGCTAATACGGCAACCCCACCCGCCGCGTGAATGGCGATAACAACCTCTTCAATGCTGGCCCAGTGATGTGGCACATAAGCGCGAGCACCACGCGATAAATAACGGTCAAAAGCATTCTGCATGGTCTTACAGTGTTTTTGCTCAACCAGATAGTGCGCAAAATGCGAACGCGTCAACATGCCGCCGTTCGCCAGTGCAACCGCCCCTTCATAACAACCAGGGAGCTTATTTTTTTCCAGACGATGGCCTAATTCGACACCACGCGCTGTGCGAGCCAGCGCCTGACTATCAAGCAGTGCCAACAATGCAGGGCTTTCACGATCAACGTTTAAACCAACCACATGCACTTCAATGGCATCCCAGGTGCAGGATATTTCCACACCCGACAATAAATGTAAGGGTAAAGCATCGGCATCAATTGCCGCCTGCGCAAGCGCGATCCCTTCTACCGTATCGTGATCGGTCAGCGCCAGCACATTCACGCCTTTTTCAACGGCACGAGCAACCAGCTCTGCCGGCGATAAATGGCCATCCGAACAGGTGGAGTGACTGTGTAAATCTATTCGCATTCACGTTCTCGTGGTTCAATTGCAAAAAGGAACTTGACAAACAACTGTCAATATCGTTTAACTGTAACCACTTTAACTGAACTTGGTTTTGAAAATGTCAAATATCCTAACCCAAACCTTTCGTTGGTGGTGGCACACTCCTTAAAGCGGGTGTGGGGTTTCGGCTATTTTCAAAAATAAAGCAGACAGAATTCCCAATAAGGCCCGCTAGCATAGCGGGTCTTTTTTTTATACGCAAAATATTACAGGGACGATCAAATGATTCAGCGACATAAACAGACATGGCGATGGCAAAAAAGCTGATTAACCAATTGTTAACCATCATTTTTTGTCTTAAGGAGTAACGTCATGCAATTATCAAACTTGGGAGTACAACTATGAGCCCATCTCTCCCAACCGGTCAACGTCTCACGCTGCGTGAGAAAGCTCACTATGTCGCTGATCCATTAGAACTGTTTACCCAACTGACGGAACCAGCAGATAACAGCCTGCTGCTGGAATCTGCCGAGATCGATACCAAAACCGGCACGCAGAGCATGTTATTGATTGATGCCTGTGTTCGTATGGTTTGCCAAGGCCTCACCGTCACAGCCACTGCATTGAACAGTAACGGTGAAGCCGTGCTGAATTTGTTGGCTTCGACGCTACCCGATAGCGTGAACAAGCAACGCGAAGCCAATCAGTTACAGCTGGTTTTCCCTGAAAACACCGATATTCAGGATGAAGACAGCCGCCTGAAAGCACTGTCCGTATTAGACAGCTTGCGCACGTTGCTGACTCACAGTGTCGATGCCGAAGCAGTGAATCTATTTTTGGGCGGCATATTCGCCTATGACTTAATTGCCAATTTTGAACGTCTGCCAGATGTCGCTGATAGCGATAACACCTGCCCTGATTTTTGCTTCTATGTGGCAGAAACGCTGATCCATATCGACCATATTCATAAAACCACCCATTTGCAGGCCGCTCTATTTGGTGGTGAATCAGGTGCGCATGAACTGCCTCGCCTGCAACACCGCTTGGCCAGCCTGAAAGAATATTGTAACCATTTCCGCGCCAGTACCGTTTCCAAAAAAGAGACGCTGCCATCGCAGTTAAATGTCGATAAGAGCGATAAAACCTACTGTGCCGATGTTGAAAAGCTGAAAGGTAATATCCGTAAAGGCGACATCTTCCAAGTCGTGCCATCACGTTGTTTCAGCCTGCCGTGCCCGCAACCGCTGATCGCTTACCGTGAACTGAAACGCACCAACCCAAGCCCGTATATGTTCTACATGAACGATCAGGATTTCACCCTGTTTGGTGCTTCCCCTGAAAGTGCAGTGAAATTTGAACATAAGAGCCGTCAGGTGGAAATGTACCCAATTGCTGGCACGCGTCGTCGCGGCCTGAATGCCGATGGTTCGATCAATCTCGATCTCGATGGCCGTTTAGAGTTGGAACTGCGTCAAGACAGCAAAGAAACCGCTGAACATATGATGCTGGTTGATCTGGCACGCAACGACATCGCACGCATCAGCGAGCCCGGCAGCCGTTATGTCAAAGATCTACTGAAAGTCGATCGCTACAGCCATGTAATGCACTTGGTATCACGCGTGGTGGGAACACTGCGTCATGATTTGGATGCCCTGCACGCTTATCAGGCTTGCATGAACATGGGCACCCTGACCGGTGCGCCAAAAATCCGCGCATCAGAGCTGATCCGTGAAGTGGAACAAAAACGCCGTGGCAGCTACGGTGGTGCGGTGGGTTATCTGAACAGCGATGGCGATATGGATACCTGCATCGTGATCCGCTCAGCATTTGTAAAAAATGGCATTGCTTATGTGCAAGCCGGCGCAGGTGTAGTGTTTGATTCCAAACCACAGGCAGAAGCTGATGAAACGCGTGGTAAAGCCGCTGCAGTATTAAATGCCATTGCGCTGGCACACGGCACCACACTGGCAGTAATTACTGCCCAAGCCTCACAAGCAGCACAAATGCACAAGGAGGCCGCTCATGGCTAACACCATTTTCCTGTTAGATAACTTCGACTCCTTTACTTATAACTTGGTCGATCAGTTTCGTAGCCTTGGGCACAGTGTAAAGATTTATCGTAACAATCTGCCTGCCCAGCAGATCTTCGATCAGATCATGGCAAGTTCCGATAATCCGGTGCTGGTGCTTTCCCCTGGCCCCGGTGCACCGCACGAAGCCGGTTGTATGATTGAGCTGATCGGTTTATGCCGTGGCAAAGTGCCAATCATTGGCATTTGCCTTGGTCATCAGGCGATCTGTGAGTATTACGGCGGCACCGTAGGCTCTGCCGGCGAGTTCGTTCATGGTAAAGTATCGAAAATCGAACACAGTGGTAAAGACATGTTCATGGGTATGAGTCAGCCACTACCGGTCGCACGTTACCATTCACTGGTCGCGACCTATGTGCCGGATGAGCTGGAAGTGATTGCCCGTTTTGGTGAAATGCCAATGGCCGTATTACACCGAGCCGATCGCGTGATGGGCTTCCAGTTCCACCCTGAGTCAATCATGACGACAGAAGGTGCGCAACTGCTGACACAGAGCCTGGCCTTTATCACTGGCACAGACAAGGAGGTCTGATAATGACAGTTTCTCTGGAAGGGTTATACCGTGGTGAGTCACTAACCAGCGTTGAGAGTGAACAACTGTTTGGCGAAGTCTTACGTGGTGAGATGGACCCGCTCGTACTCTCTTCATTGCTTACTGCACTAAAAGTCAAAGGCGAAAGCCCGTCTGAAATCGTGGGTGCCGCTAAGGCACTGATTGCAGCAGCCAAGCCATTTCCTCGTCCAGATTACGAGTTTTGCGATATAGTCGGCACCGGTGGCGATGGGTTGCATACCATCAATATCTCTACCACTGCCGCGATTGTTGGCGCCACTTGCGGCATTAAAGTCGCCAAACATGGCAACCGCAGTGTGTCATCAAAAACTGGTTCCTCTGATTTACTGGACAAACTCGGTATCAAGCTGGATATGAGCCCGGAAACTGCGCGTCATTGTCTGGATGAAGCGAATATCTGTTTCCTGTTTGCGCCGCAATATCACAGTGGTATGCGTTTCGCCGCTCCCGTTCGTCAGGCATTAAAAACCCGCACCCTCTTTAATGTACTCGGCCCATTGATCAACCCAGCCCGCCCTACGTATCAGTTAATGGGTGTCTATTCCGAACTGTTACTGGAACCGATCGCCGAAACCTTGCGTGAGCTGGGCTTACAAAAAGGCATGGTCGTTTATGGCAGTGGGCTGGATGAAATCGCGATCCATGGTGAAACACAAGTAGCTGAAATTCATGGTGAACATATTCGTTACCACACACTGACGCCCGCCGATTTTGGATTGAAATATTACACGCTGGAAGCCATTCGTGGCGGTGATCCGGATGAAAACCGTAAAATCACCGAGAAACTGTTAGCCGGTAAAGGCACCGATGCCCAACAAGCTGCGATTGCCATCAATCTGTCACCGCTATTAGTCATGGGCGGAAAAGCTGATGACCTGAAGCAAGGTGCGGAATTGGCCATTGAAACACTGCGCAGCGGCGATGCCTTGGATAAAGTCACTCAACTGGCTACGTTGAGTCATAAGGAGTAACAGGATGTTGTTTAATCAGGCACTCGCCTCAACCGTGCTGGGTAAAATTGTTGCAGACAAAGAAATTTGGATTGCCGCACGGAAGGTCAGCCAGCCATTGGAAACCTTCCAAGCCACACTGACACTCAGTGATCGCGACTTCGTCGGTGGCTTGCGCGGCAAAACCGCGTTTATTCTGGAATGCAAAAAAGCCTCACCTTCCAAAGGCTTGATCCGCAATGATTTTTCACCGTCTGCAATCGCGAAAGTGTATGGCAAATATGCCTCTGCGATTTCTGTGTTAACCGATGAAAAATACTTCCAGGGCGATTTTGCTTTTCTGCCACAAGTGCGCAAAGAAGTTTCGGTACCAGTGCTGTGCAAAGATTTCATCATCGACCCGTATCAGATCTATCTGGCGCGCCATCATCAGGCCGATGCGGTGTTACTGATGCTGTCCGTATTAAATGATGAACAATATCGGGAACTGGCAGCGGTTGCGAAATCGTTGAACATGGGCATTCTGACCGAAGCGATCAGCGAAGAAGAGATCAACCGTGCCATTGAATTAAGTGCGGAAGTGATTGGTATCAATAACCGTGACCTACGTGATCTGAAAATCGATCTCAACCGCACTCGCGAACTGGCACCTTTAGTACCTAAAGACCGCTTGGTGATCTGTGAGTCTGGTATCTATCATCATGCTCAGGTCAAAGATCTAGCCCATTACGCTAATGGATTCTTGGTCGGCAGTTCACTGATGGAAGAAGCTGATGTCGATATGGCGTGCCGTAAACTGATTTTGGGGCAAAACAAAGTCTGTGGCCTGACCCGTGCAGAAGACGCCAAAGCTGCTTATGCCGCTGGTGCCGTGTTCGGCGGTTTGATTTTTGTGGAAGGCAGCCCGCGACATGTTTCTGTCGCACAGGCTCGCACCATTACAGAAGTCGCGCCGCTGAACTTTGTCGGTGTATTCCGCAACGAAAGCAAAGAGATGATCCAATCGCTGGTGGAAACACTGCAACTGAGCGTAGTGCAGCTCCATGGTGATGAAACCGAAAGTTATATTAAGAAGTTACGTTCACTCATCCCCGGTTGCCAAATTTGGAAAGCGGTGGCAGTCACTGACGTGTTACCCGACCTGAATTTTACCGCCGATCGTTTGCTGCTCGACAGCAAAGTGGGCAATCAAAGTGGTGGCACTGGTCATGCGTTTGACTGGTCGCTGCTGGCTGACTTACCGAAAGAAAAACTGATGTTGGCCGGTGGTATCAACCCGGAAAACATTCCAGAGGCCATCAAAGTCGGTTGCCTCGGCGTAGATTTAAATTCTGGTGTGGAAAGCACGCCCGGCATCAAAGATGCGGACAAAATCCAGCGTGCATTTGTAGCACTGCGTAATTACTGATTTTTGTAAAAAGGAATTGCAATGACTTTACTTGACCCATTTTTTGGTGAATTTGGCGGGATGTACTCCCCGCAAATTCTGATGCCAGTGCTGCTGGAGCTGGAAAAAGCGTTTGTTGATGCCAAGGATGATCCAGAGTTTCAGGCCGAATTTCAGCATCTGCTGAAAGAATATGCCGGTCGTCCAACACCATTGACCTTGTGTCGTAACCTAACGCAGGGTACCAAAACTAAAATTTACCTGAAACGTGAAGATTTGCTGCACGGCGGTGCGCACAAAACCAATCAGGTATTAGGCCAAGCCTTGCTGGCAAAACGTATGGGCAAAACCCGAATCATCGCCGAAACCGGCGCAGGTCAGCACGGTGTAGCAACGGCTTTAGCCTGTGCGCTACTCAATCTGCCTTGCCGCATCTACATGGGTGCGGTTGACTGCGAACGCCAAAAACCAAACGTATTCCGTATGCGTTTGATGGGCGCCGAAGTTATTCCGGTACACGCCGGTTCTTCCACGCTGAAAGATGCGTGTAACGAAGCGATGCGCGATTGGACTGCTAACTATAAAGATACCCATTACATTCTGGGTACTGCCGCTGGCCCGCACCCGTTCCCGACTATTGTGCGTGAATTCCAACGTATGATCGGTGAAGAAGCGAAAGCACAAATTCTGGAAGCGGAAGGTCGTCTGCCTGATGCGGTTGTTGCTTGTGTCGGTGGTGGCTCTAACGCGATTGGTATGTTTGCCACCTTCATTGAAGAAGAAGGCGTTCGCCTGATTGGTGTGGAACCAGCAGGTCACGGTATCGAAACCGGTAAACATGGCGCACCAATTGGTCATGCCCGTAAAGGTATTTATCTGGGTATGGTCTCTTATCTGATGCAAGATAACGACGGCCAGGTTGAAGAATCACACTCGATCTCTGCCGGTCTGGATTTCCCATCAGTTGGCCCGCAGCACGCATACTTGTCGTCTATTGGCCGTGCGGACTACCCATCTGCAACCGACCAGGAAGCCTTGGATGCGTTCCAAGAGCTCTCCCGTCGTGAAGGTATTATCCCAGCTCTGGAATCTTCCCATGCACTGGCTCACGCGCTGAAAATGGCACGTTCTGAACCAGAAAAAGAGCAGATTTTGATCGTGAATTTATCCGGTCGTGGCGATAAAGATATTTTTACTGTTGCTGATGCACTGGAAGGCAAAGGAGCGCTGTTATGAGTCGTTATTCTGCATTGTTTGAACGTCTAGATGCGGCCAATCAGGGTGCGTTTGTGCCTTTCGTTGCCATTGGTGACCCAACCCCGGCACTGTCCGAGCAGATCATCGAAGCACTAATCGCTGGTGGTGCCGATGCGCTGGAGCTGGCGATCCCGTTCTCCGATCCGGTCGCCGACGGCCCGACCATTCAGGATGCTGCTACTCGTGCGTTGCATGCTCACACCACCCCGGCGATCTGCTTTGATATTCTGGCGCGCATTCGAGCTAAATATCCGGATCTGCCGATTGGTCTGCTGCTGTATGCCAATCTGGTGTATACCCATACGCCGGAAGATTTTTACCAGAAAGCAAAAGCAGCAGGTGTCGATTCGGTGTTGATTGCCGATGTGCCAGTTGAAATGTCAGCACCGTTCAAAGCGGCGGCAGATAAAGTGGGTATTGAGAGCATTTATATTGCGCCACCAAATGCCGACGACGACACACTGAAAACAGTGGCGGAACTCAGCTCCGGCTACACCTATCTGCTGAGTCGTGCCGGTGTGACCGGTGCCGAAACCCGTGCACAAATGCCAGTGGATCATCTGCTGAAAGCACTGAAAGAGTTTAATGCACCACCAGCGCTGCTGGGCTTTGGTATCAGCGAACCTGAACAAGTAAAAGCGGCTATCGCCGCAGGTGCTGCAGGTGCTATTTCGGGTTCCGCGGTGGTAAAAATCATCGAGCAAAATCTGGCGGAACCCGCCGTTATGCTGGAAAAATTAACTACGTTTGTGAAGAACATGAAAGCCGCAACACTGCGTTAATTCCGTCTTAAACTCCCCCGAAAAATGGGGGAGTTTTTTCTGCTATCGTTTTCTCTTTTCATTCCATCAGGCACTGGTTAAACTGTCACCGTTTGTTAACAAAGAGACAAAACATGAAACAGCTGCTCGATTTCATCCCTCTCATCATCTTTTTTGCCGTCTATAAACTGCACGATATTTATGCCGCAACCGGCGCATTGATGATTGCAACCTTGCTGCAAATTATCATCGTCTGGTTTATGTATAAAAAATTGGAACGCAGTCAGTTAATTACCTTGGCTTTAGTGATGGTTTTTGGTGCTGCAACACTCTTTTTCCATAACGAATCATTTATTAAATGGAAAGTGACCGTCTTATATGCGGCATTCGGCTCAGCCTTATGGATCAGCCAATTCCTGTTGAAAAAGCCGCTGATGAAAAATTTATTAGGTAAAGAGATGCAGCTGCCCGATGTAGTCTGGAATCGGATTAACTTTTCCTGGGGGCTTTTCTTCTGGATTTTGGGCGGATTAAACGTTTACGTTGCTTTCTACCTACCCACTGAAATCTGGGTCGATTTCAAAGTATTCGGTGTATTAGGTCTGATGTTGGTCAGCACATTACTGACCGGTGTTTATATTTACCGTTATCTGCCGACGGATAACCAACAGGATAAGGAATAGTTATGTGGTACGTCATCATCGCAGAAGATATTGAGAACAGCCTGCCATTACGTAAAGAACACCGCCCAGCCCATCTTGCACGCTTACAAGCATTGCAAGCCGAAGGCCGCGTACTGACTGCGGGCCCAAACCCAGCGATTGATGCGGATGATCCGGGCGAAGCCGGCTTCAGCGGCAGCGTGATGATTGTGGATTTTCCATCATTGACCGAAGCGAAAGCGTGGGCGGATGCTGATCCGTTCGTTGCGGCCGGCGTCTATGGCAAAGTAACAGTAAAACCGTATAAACAAACCATCTGAAGCAACCCAGTTCGCATATTAAAAAGGCCTGAATTCAGGCCTTTTTGCATTTAGATGGAAGCAACAAACCACGGGTTCAAAATATCCGCTTTGCTGTAACGTAGCGGCTGCCCTGCCAGCGTTTCCACTTTACCACCCGCACCTTCCAATACCGCCTGCGCGGCGGCAGTATCCCACTCACAAGTTGGGCCTAAGCGCGGATACAGATCGGCTTTGCCTTCTGCCAGTAAACAAAACTTCAGAGAACTCCCCACTGACACCAGTTCATGTTCACCCAGCTTTTCGAGATATTCTGCTGTTTCCGCATTCACATGCGAACGACTGCCTACGACACGCAATGGCGTATTGCCTGATTTAATGGTTCCTGACAAAGCATGAACTCCAGTTTCATCTTCCAGCCAGCAACCATATCCTTTACCACCCCAATACAATTTATTCTGTACTGGTACACCCACAGCACCAAATACCGCGATGCCATCAACAATCAGTGCAATATTGACAGTAAACTCACCATTCCGTTTGATGAATTCTTTGGTGCCATCTAGTGGATCAACCAGCCAATAGATTGGCAATGTGGTGCGTTTTGCCTTCACAGCGTCATCCGATTCTTCAGAAACCACTAGCCACTCGGGTGTCAGTAGCTGAAGTTGTTGTTCAATCAATTGGTGCGATGCTTTATCCGCTTGCGTTAAAGGCGATTCATCTGCTTTAACCGTCAACTCCACCGGTTCATCATAGACAGACAAAATAGCGAGTCCGGCGTCTTTCACGATCTGTAATACCACAGCAATTAATTCATCATTTAACATATTTTTATTCCCTAATTTATCTGCTGATAGTTTACCTGATGATGCCCGACAGATTTAGATCATTACGTGCTGACTTATAGCCAAAGCAATTGGAGTTGCAGCAAGGCGACAAGTGAACGAATCCCCATGAGCATAGAGATGCTATGTGATTGGGGTGAGTGAATGCCCGTCAACGATGCAGCAACTTCAAGTACGAAGGCTATATAGCCAATGCTGCCATAACTGGCAGTATGCACTGCCTCACATCTGTTTGATGATGAATTCATCATTTCAGGAGAGAACATATGCTCAACAAAGCTATTTTTACTTTACTGCTTTCAGCTTTACCATTCGTAGCAAATACGGCACTGGCTGTAGAAAATCAAGTTGCAGCATTCAGTGACGCCACGGTCAATATTGGTGAACAAACATCAATCGATTTAAATACTGCGTCTGTGGAACAATTAATGACCCTTAAAGGGATCGGTAAAAAGAAAGCACAAGCAATCATCACTTACCGTGAAAAACATCATGGCTTTCAGCGCATCGAAGAGCTTGAGCAAGTCAAAGGTATTGGCCCCAAATTACTCAGCAGTAATCTGGCGCGATTAAGCATCAATAACATAGTACAACCAGCTAATTTTTCAGCAGAAACACAAATGCCACTGAACAAAAATCCTTATATGACACCGGAATGATCCGATTATTGCCATTCAAAATTGATCTACCAAAGGATAGGAAGTCGGTTATGATAGCGCCAGCTTGTCTGTATATTACAAGGACTAACAATGAGCACCACCCAATTTGCAGTTCGTAAAGCGATATTACCTGTAGCGGGTCTGGGTACCCGTATGTTGCCAGCCACCAAAGCAATTCCAAAAGAAATGCTGCCAGTGGTTGACCGCCCACTGATTGAATATGTGGTGCGTGAAGCCATTGCTGCCGGGATTAAAGAAATCGTGCTGGTCACGCATTCCAGTAAAAACTCTATCGAAAACCATTTCGATAAAAGTTTTGAATTAGAAGCAACACTGGAAAAACGTGTTAAGCGTCAGTTGCTGGCTGAGATTCAGAATATCTGCCCGAAAGATGTCACCATCATGCACATTCGCCAGGGCGAAGCCAAAGGCTTGGGCCATGCGATCCTGTGTGCGCACCCACTGGTTGGCGACCAACCATTTGTAGTGTTGCTGCCAGACGTACTAATTGACGATGCATCTTGCGATCTGAAAACAGATAACCTGTCTGACATGGTGAAACAATTTGGTGAAACTGGCGTCAGCCAGATCATGGTTGAGCCTGTCGCCAAAGAAACTGTTGACCAATATGGTATTGCCGATGTCAACGGCGAAACACTGACTCCAGGTATTTCACTGCCAATCAGTCAAATCGTCGAAAAACCAGCGGTTGATAAAGCGCCTTCTAACTTGGCAGTGGTTGGTCGTTATGTGCTGTCTGCTGACATCTGGCCTCTGCTGGAAAAAACACCACTGGGTGCGGGGGATGAAATTCAGCTGACCGATGCCATCGCCATGCTGATGGAAAAACAGCCGGTTAATGCTTATATGATGAAAGGCAAAAGCCACGACTGTGGTAGCAAATTAGGCTATATGAAAGCCAATGTAGAATATGCACTGCGTCATAAATCACTGAAAAATGATTTCAAAGCTTACCTGAAAGAATTAATTAAAACGCTCGATTAAAAACTTAGGGGCAGTATTAACTGCCCCTGTCTCTCTTTACTATTACATCAATTAGCCTCTGGCAATTTTCAGCATCAAATTATTTTCCGCCTCGCCCTGCACCTGCATTTCAAACGGATAACTGATCACTTTATTAAAATTGTGATATTCCACTTCGGGCAATAGCCCCAGTGAAAGATTAGCCGCTTTTTGTAACCAATGCGGAAAACTCAACCCGGCATTGGCGAAATGAACCACCTCCGTATCATCAGATAGCAATAATACCGAACAGTTAATGTTACACAGGATGCCCGATTGACAGATATGCCAGTTCAGATAGCTCAACACATTGCGCGGTGAATCAAAGATGTCATTCTCATTTTGCTGATATTGACGATACGGCGGATCTAACAAAAATTTAATCATGGCCGCAACAAAGGCCACATCCAGCATCTCCGCATACAGTTCAACAATCACAACCATCAGTGCATTATCGACCGAGTAAAATTCCGCATACAACAACGGTGTGGTTGAGCTGTAATCAATACGCCATTGCCCTAACGTGATCGGGGATGTCTTTTTTTGCATCATGTGCATGAGTTTGGTCGCGGTATAATCATCTTTACGCAGCACGGCTCGGTGCTGTTGTAATTCCTGGTAATGATCGCCCGGCTCCGCATTTGATAAACATTGTTCTATCGCTTCGGTAACCACATTCCAATCTGTGATTGGTTTCAGCAGATAATCACAAGCCCCTTCCCGTAAAGCTTGGGTCACATCATCAAAACGAGCAACCCCAGAAATGACAATGACCGGAATAGTGGGGTAACGCTGATGAATGATATTAATCACCTGATGCCCAGTCATACCCGGCATATGCAAGTCACAAAGCACGACATCAGGTTGGAACATGGCGACGCAAGCTAAACCTTCCGCACCATTTTTACTCTCCATCAGCAGATAGTTTTTACTACGCAGATAAGCGCCCAGCGTCATACGAAACACTGCTTCATCTTCGATTAGTAATATTTTTTGCTGACTGGTCCCATGAACCATGGTGTCATCTCGAATCTCGGCTTTATGAATAGCGTAGCTAACATATCAGACGAACGAAAGTTGACTTATTTTTAATTTTTTACAACTTCACAGAATTGACCATTTTATCCATAGATTTGCTAACCTGTACTATCGCCAGATATTCGTTTGTCTTCATCCGTATAAATCAGAGATAATGAGCCAATACATCAGGAATAATGACGATGTCGCCACAAGAATTCTTATTACTAAACCAGCCTCGTCTCAGTCATCCGGCCCGAACTCTGTACTGTCTGCATTTACGACGCATGGCGACACAACAACAGCCGGTGTTGATCAATTATCCTGAACTTGGCCGCGCACTGGCCGTTGAAGATCCACACGTTATCGGCGGTTTCAGTTATCAAGTCACCGCGCGCCAGCTCACGCAGTTATTTGACGAATTAGTGCAGGCCGGTTTGATCCAGTTACCAGCAACAGCTACATCGACAGAACATTATCACCAACAATACATCACGCTCCCTTTGCTGGCATCACAGGCCGCTCCGTTGGCACAACCCGCGTTTGCTATGCACACCGAATGGCAGCCAGATCATCAGTTTGTAGGGATCTGCCAGTTATGTGGTTTAATTGACCCGCATTATGATGAAGAAGAACGTGGTGAATTTATCGCCTATTGGCTTGGCAGACCGGAACGTTTTGCCACACAACATCAGTGGATGATGAAATTTGTCAAAATGCTGAAAAGCCGTCGTTATCAACGCAAGCAAACTGACACCATCGGTTATCAACAAACGGCAGCGGCAACGACAGCACAAAATATAAATAATGAACCGAGTCAACGAGCATTAGAGATGATTGCTCATGCGCAACAACTAAAACAACAGCAAGGGGAAGATCATGAGTGAACACAATGATCCATTAAAAGAGAATCAAGAAGAGTTACCTCGTGTAGATTCAAGTGATGATCAAACCAAACAACAAGTGAACTCCCTGCTGACTCGCTTACAACGCATTCGTCGTTCTCATATTCCTGTCCCTGAATATAACTATGAACAACTGCGCGCCGAATATGAAAAACAGGCCAATTCTGACGTACAAAAGCTGCAACAAGAGACTCGGTTACAGCGCATTCAAAATTTAATCGCGCAGGCCGATTTAAACCCCGATTGGTTATTTGAGAAAATGGATCACGATGATCCTGTTTTGGGTTATGCCATTCAGACCGCACAGTCGTTTATCAGCGGTTTTGAACACTGGGAACAAAATGGCGGCAGCTGCATTCTGATCTATGGTGATTACGGCAGTGGTAAGTCGACGCTCGCAGGTGCCATCGCGCATGAATTGATTGCCCAACGCCAAAAATCAGTCATTTTCCAACAATGGGCTTCGATCATTGATCGTCTGTTCTTTGCCGTTATTGAAGATCAGGATGAACGAAATCGTTATCGCCGGGCATTGGAAGAAGTGGATCTGCTGATCATTGATGAGATCGGGGCGAATAAAACCCGTATGGTGGAAAGTCAAAGCAGCTTCCTTGGCCATTTGTTGCGTCGGCGGCGGAATTTATCGAAGAGCGTGATCCTGATTACCAATCATAATCCGGCGTCACTCCATCAGGCAGTGGGCGATTTCTGCTTTGAAGCGATTAAAGCGTTTAATCCGGTTGATATTCATCTGACCGGCCCAAGTCGCCGGCCTCGGATCGGCAATTATGGCGGCTAATGCCGCCGCTTTCGTGATACGCAGAAAACTTTAACGCGCCGATTCAGGCAGTTCTTCGCTAACACCTAAGGCTTGCGCCAACAGCGGTTTCATCAGCGGCATACTGTGTGCCGCCAGCCGCATACCTGCACCACGAACTAACTTTTTCAGTGGATGGTCACCGCTGAATAGTTGTTTAAACCCTTCCATCGTGGTCAACCATTGCATTGCTTCCGCTTTACGCCAGCGTTCATACCGGCGCAAAGTCATCGCATCATCAATTGGCGTTTGCTGTTTGATCGACTGCAGTAAGGTGTCCGCCAATGCCGCTGCATCCATCAACCCGAGATTAACGCCCTGTCCTGCTAACGGATGGATGGTATGCGCAGCATCGCCCATCAAGATCAAACGGGATTGTACCTGTTGCCGCGCATAGCGCGCCTTTAATGGGCACAACACACGAGCACTGACTAATTCACACACACCGAGTCGCACATCAAATTCAGCAGCGAGCCGATGATTAAATTCCGCTTCTGCACAAGAGGCTAAGTCTTCTGCTTGTAGCGATGGTAATGACCAGACGATAGAACAAAGATTTTCCTGCCACAGCGGTAAAAAGGCTAACGGCCCTTGTGGGGTAAAGATCTGCCGGGCAATATTCTGATGCGGTTCGGCTGTGCGAATGGTCGCCACCAGTGCCGTGTGTTGATAATCCCAACTAGTGACCGGAATTCTGAATTGCTGACGTAACCATGAATTCGCACCATCAGCGGCCACAATGAGACGAGTAAACAGCATTTGCTGATTATCAAGTAACACTACAACGCCTTGCTCATTTTCTGAGACAGATTGTATTTGCGCCGGGCAAAATAGCTCAACCGATGAGTCTTGTAACGTGGTTAATAACGCTTGCTGTATGACATTATTTTCAACGATATGACCTAAATGGGGTTGCTGAAACTGGCTGGCATCCAGCTCAAAATGGGCAAAACTGTCTTTCTCCCAAACTGACATACCAGTAAAAATTGCCTTACGCTCTAGTAAAGACCAGGCACCGGATCTAGTCAGGAAACGTTCACTGGCCAAATTGATCGCACTGACTCGGGTCGCTGGTTCAGGTGTCATGTCTTCCGGTAATTTTTGGTCAATGACGGCAATTCGCAAACCACTCTCCCGCAAAGCAGAAGCCAAAGCCAAACCAACCATGCCTGCGCCAACAATAACCAGATCCAGCATCTTCATGATTTATATCCTAAAGCTTGTTGTACCAGTGCATTTTTCAATGCCGGAATATGATTCATTAACAACAATCCTGACTGACGCGCAATCAGCAGCGGTAAGGCTGGGTCAGCAAATAATGAAGCCAGCGACGAAGTAAACCAGATCGTGCGTTGCTGATCATGTTTGCGTCGCTGTTGATATTTTTGTAACACTGCATAAGCACCGGGATCGGTAACCTGCTGTAAACAATCACGTAGCGCCATAATATCGCGCATGGCCAGATTAAAACCTTGCCCCGCCACTGGATGTAATTGATGAGCAGCATTGCCCAGCAACACCACTCGATGATGTGTCGATTGTGTCAGATAACGCAATGACAATGGATAAATAGCACGAGCACCGCTATGCACAAAACGCCCGGCTCTGAAGCCAAATGCTTGTTGCAACTGACGGGTAAACTCAGCGTCAGTTAACTGCATAACTTGTTGCGCATTTTCATGCGATTGACACCAAACGACTGAATACGTTTGTTCGCCTAACGGTAATAGCGCCAATGGGCCATGTGGCGTAAACCGCTCCCACGCCCGAGCAGCAACCGCTTGCTCTGTTTGTAAGGTCGTGATAACCGCGCTTTGCTGAAAATCATGCTGTGCGACAGGTAAATTTAACTGGGCCTGCAATATTGATTGCGCACCATCAGCGCCTACCAGTAATCGAGTTGTAATCTGTTCACCCGAAGAAAGCGTCAACGCGACCGAATCTGCCGATTGCACGCAGGCAGTCAGCTTAGACGGGCAAAAATGGCTGATATTGGCATACAGCGCCAACTGCTCATACAAACGTTGCCCAGCGACGGCTAGTTCCAGAACATAACCTAGCGCGGGTTGCTGAAACTCTTCGGCATCCAACGTCACTCGCCCAGCATGACCTTGTTCTGAAACATGAATATGACGAATGGCATGTGCAGCTGGCAGCCATGACGACCATAACTTCAATTGCTGTAGCGCTTCAACACTACCGGCAGCCAGCGCAATAGCTCGGCCATCAAACCCAGGATGCGCAGGTTGCGGTTGGTGCGCCTCGATCAACGCAATGCGCCAAGGGCGACCAGCCGGTGCCAGTTGCGCTAGCGCAATTGCTAACGTGGCGCCAGTCATGCCGCCACCAGCAATCACAACATCATAATCGGTCGGAATCGTCACGCTATGCTCGATCAATGTAATGTAGGGCTGGCTTCAACCTGAGGCAGCACTTTGCCAAACTCTTCGAACGCTAACATGGCGCCCAGCTTCACGTGTTCGTACAACACAAAGTAAGAGGCTTCATTTTCTTCGTCTTCTTCAAACTCGTCATCCAGTTGTGAGATATTGCTAAAATCGCCAATCATCTCCTGCAACTCTTCCGAAGCACGATTTAATTCTTGCTGCATGACAGCAAAACCAGCCAGAAATGCCTGCACCCACTCACTGATAGATTGCAGACGCTCGTCTAACGGGCAATCTTCATCAGGCACTAACAATTCCAGACCAGTCTGTTGATTCAACGCCGTCTGAGTCGTGATGAATAATTGTTCCAGCCAACTCCGTACTGCTGATGGCATTGGCAGACCATCATTTACCAGGGCATTAAACTCAGTCAGCCATTGTTTACCGGTAGCATCAACACCACCGCACAACAGACCACAAAGAATGCCATGCAACTCTGCCGGAGAGGCCATGACATCATGCTGTTCCAACAGCTGTTCAGCCTGAGCATATTCCTGAAAAATGTTATTATTCATACGATAAACCATTGAGAAAAAGTGACGGTCAAAAGAAACAACCTTAGGATGCCTGATCCTAACATTCACAGCCGGTCGTCACCAGTGAGAACGCTTGCAAGTTCTGGATCCCGGCTATATAGTCGGCCGTTATTCACTGTATTTAACTGGCGCAGAACGAATTATCAACATGACAGAGCCTTTGGAATCCGTAGAAATTAATGTGCTGGGACGCGCGTACCGGGTCTCTTGTCAGTCAGACCAATATCAGTTGTTACGACAGGCCGCACAAAAACTAGACGACGCGCTGGGCGACTTACGTATTCGGGCTCGTGGTAGCAGTAATGAGCAGCTAGCTATTATGGTAGCTTTGAACCTGAGTCACGAATTATTACTTGAAAAAAACCGCATTCAGCAATATTCTGAAAGTATGGAACGACGCATCAGACAGCTTAACGATGTTATTCAGGACGCCCTGAAAGAGCAAAGTAAATTGTCTATAGATGATTGTAACTAAAAGAAAAATTTTCCTGGGGTGTGCGCCAGTGGGCTTAAGTCCCTGAGCCGATAATTTCTTTACCAGGAAGTCGCTCGCTAGTCAGTGTGCATGCCCGGCCCGACCGGGAAGCCTGAGATTGGCAGTCAGATTTCCGCCTTGAACTCTCGGGTTCAAGGACAAAAGCCTGCAACGGCACCCCGGGATCTCTACTTATTATGACCGTTAACGACCGAGATTTTCTACGCACGACAGTGCGAACCCGCCGTCGTGAACTTAGCCTTCAAGCCCAGCAACATGCTGCAGAACAACTTGTGATGCGCGTGGTGCCATTCCTGCAAGAAAATCAGATTCGCTGTATTTCTCTTTATCTGGCTTGTGATGGCGAATTAGATACCCAACCGCTGATTGAATGGTGCTGGCAAAACGATATCCGTGTTTGTTTGCCGGTATTGCACCCATTCCACGAAGGGCACCTGCTGTTTTTATCTTATACCGCTGAAACTAAAATGTTGCTGAACCGTTTTCGGATCCCGGAACCGGAACTCAGTTGTGCGCAGATCATCCCCAAACAGGATATCGACATTATTTTTACCCCGCTGGTTGCATTCGATGCGGCTGGTAATCGTTTAGGTATGGGCGGTGGATTTTATGATCGGACACTGGAAAACTGGCAACAGACTCAACGCCCGGTTCCTGTTGGGTTAGCGCATGATTGCCAGCAAGTCGATCTTATTCCGACCGAAATATGGGATGTACCACTACCAGCGTTGATTACACCTTCACGCTGCTGGCAGTGGTCTTTGAGTTAGTGCTTTGAATTAATGCTGATTCTTTAACATACGCAGTAACTGATCTTTCAGATTCGGTGGCGTACCTTTAATAGTCAGCGTATCAGTTTGTGCATCATAGCCAATCCGCTCACCCAGTAGTTTTTCATCAAAGCTGATATTTAAACCGCCACCCGAGCCAACAAATTTGGTCAATTTCCGTAGCGCTGTGGTTGCAGCCGGAAACTCTTCATCCAGATCGTATTCTTCACTGATAAAGGCGTAAAAATCACCGCCATCATTTTGTTTAGGCAGGTATTCAGCCACCGATTTGATCGCGATATCCGCACCCTCTTCACTTTGCTCTTTGTAATAATCCGAGACTTTTTTCTTCGTTGCCGCTTTTTCATCGGCTGGCATTGCTACCTGCTGGCAATATTCATTCACCGCTTGCACCAGCAACTGATTTTGCATTTTTACATCAATGCCTTCGGCTGCACCGAGGAAATCCATAAAGAAATCAGAAACCTTGCGGCCGATCCGCCCTTTGATAAACGAGATATAACGGCGGGAATCGGGGTTGGTCTGAAACTCAGTAATATCAACGCGGGCAATCAATTGCATTTTGCTCAGATCAATGTATTTGATCTGCGATAATTCCAGTGTGTCGGTCAGAGTGACACTTGTTTCACAATCGAGTAGCCCCAGCAAAATGTAACTCACACCGACAAACTGGTATTTACAGAAAATCAGCACGCCTTCATCGGGGTATTGATAGTGGTTTAATTGCGCTAATAACGCCGTAGTCGATTGATGTGTAAAATCGACAAAAGGTAGTTTTTCATCCAGATATTGCTGAAATAGTTGTGGGAACGGTGATGGATTTTCCGGCTGTTCGGTATCAGCCAGAAAACAAGCATAGGATTTATTACCTTTTTGCTGATAAATACGGTGCAGTTGATCAATCCATGCCTGAACGTCAGCGGTTGGCTTAAGTTCCTGTGAACGGGTGTCAGCAGTCAGGACACTATTCTCGTCCTGGCGAAGAGAATGAATAATAAGATGTTCAATAATCAGGCTCATAGCAGTCGTGGTATCGTAGTGAAAAAGTGCAAGGTGGCGTATTATATAGCGTTCATAACCTGACAACTGCAAATTGAGACATATTTCATGCCGATCCTTTCTAAATACAGCACCGAACAAATTGAATCTTTAATGCAAGAGATGCAAACCGTATTGCAAACTCATAATGCATCGGTTGATCTCGGTTTATTGGCGCTGGGCAATTTAGCAACTCACATCATCAACAAACATGTGCCGGAAGCACTGCGTGCTGATGTAGCCAATTCATTTGCCAAGGCTCTGCAACAATCGGTTACCCAGACTAAAAAGGTAATTCAGTAATATGGCTCTGCTGCGACCACAACCCGGTGCATTTTATCGAGAGCAAGTCTCGCGCCTTATTAGCTGGGGACATTGGTTCACCTTCTTTAATATCTTGCTGGCGCTGGGTATATCCAGTCGATACATTCTGGCCAACCCGTGGCCAGAAACACAGCTCGGTGTTAGTTATTTGATTTTGAGCTGGCTGGGGCATTTTTCTTTTATCGGGTTCATTACTTATCTGCTGACGTTATTCCCGCTCAGCTTTGTGATCCCAAATCAGAAATTGATGCGAAATTGCTCAGTTGTGATCGCAGTATTGGTGCTGTCTGTGTTGCTGGTTGATACGCAGATCTATCACGTCTTTAAATTTCATATTAACCCCACTGTGTGGGAGTTATTGCTTAAAGAAGCGCAATCGAAAGCTGAACTGAACTGGAATTTTCTGTTTATTGTTATTCCGGTGTTATTCCTGTTAGAACTGGTAATTTCCAACTACGCATGGAAGATGCAGTTACGACGCCGGAAAAAATCGTGGGGTACGGCAATTAGTACCGTACTGGTGAGCTGTTTTTTGTTGTCGCATATCACGTATATGGCCGCCGATGCCAAGCTTTACGAACCAATTATTTCTCAACGCGCGAATTTCCCGCTGTCATACCCAATGACTGCACGCTCGTTCCTGTCAAAACATGGTTGGCTGGATTTAGAACAATATAAATCGAAAGCCGCACAAGTGGCTGAACTTGAGCGCGGTAAACAGCGGTTGAACTACCCGTTAAAGCCATTACAAGTCACTGAACCAGAAGAGAAATTAAACATTTTGCTAGTGGTAGTTAGTGGTTTACGTGCAGATATGCTTAAACCCGATGTCATGCCATTTTTAAGCGATTTTGCTGCTAAAAATCAGCAATTTGCACAACATATTGCAGGCGATAACGAGCATGCAGGTAGCTTGTTCAGCTTGTTTTATGGCTTACCCGAAGCTTATCGCAGTAATTTTGATGCCGAAGATGTCTCCCCGGTCTTACTGGATGAATTACAACGCCAAGACTATTTATTAAGCGCGTTTTCAAGTAATGGTCTGAATCAGGATATCTACAAGAAAAGCATTTTTCACAGTGTCAGACAAATCAGCCGCCGTAAAAATGACCTAACACCGCATAGCGATCAACAAACATTTGCAGCCTGGCAAAGTTGGCTTGAACGGCAAAGTCAGGATCGCCCTTGGTTTAGCTATCTGAACATTGCGATGCCAGCTACGTTAGCATTACCAACCGATTACCAAGGCCCGTTCCAACCAGAGTTAACGGATAGTAATCCGTTTGCAGCATTTACGCCGGAAAATCATAATAAATTTATCAATCGTTATAAAAATGCAGTTCATTATAGCGACGAACAGTTGCGCCAATTAATAACCTCGTTGCAGGAACATCAGCAGTCAGAAAAAACCATCGTCATTATCACAGCCGATCGGGGGCTGGAGTTTAATGAAACCAACACCAATAGTTGGGGTTCTGGTAGCAACTATTCCACTTACCAGATGCAGGTGCCATTAATTATCAGTTGGCCCGGGAAAACAGCTCATCGGTGGGAAAAACTAACCACGCATTACGATCTTGCCCCCACCTTGTTGCATGATGCACTTGGTATGGAAAATGAGGATAAAACCTACAGCAGCGGCAGTAATTTGTTTGCTAATCAGCAACATGACTGGCTGTTGCTCGGTAACCGTCAGCACTATGTGATTTATGAGCCCAACACTATTACCGAGTTTAACCGTCAGGGTGATTTCAGCGTTTATACCAGAAAAAATTACCAACTGGTTGATGATGCTCGTCCGAACATGGCGGCATTACTGCAAGTCATGAATGAATTAACCCGCTTTAAAGATGCACAATAATAGATTGATGCTACCTGATAGTTGGTCTCCATTATCAGGTAGCAAAATATTGCTGTGTAATATGGTCACGCTTAGTCTCTCTTTCTCCGATAACTTATCAGACGAAGAACAAGCCCGACTACAAACCATATCTCATCCGGCTCAAGCAAAATTCTATCAGCATAGCCGCTGTTTATTACGCACACTACTCGGGCAATTACTGCATCAGCCACCAGCCGAGATCTGTTTTTCTACTGCAGCTCATGGCAAACCGCAGCTAACACAACACCAATTGCAATTTAATATCAGTCACAGCCAGCATTGGTTATGCATCGCTTTAGCAACCGTTCCGGTGGGTGTTGATATTGAGTTCACAGCACACACGCCGGTACGCCCCTGGCTGGCATTAGCGAAACGCTTTTTTACCGCCAATGAATATCAGTATCTGATTCAACAATCTGCCGAGCAATTGGCTGAGCATTTTTTCCAATTGTGGATACAAAAAGAAGCGGTATTAAAAGCGCATGGCGGTGGGATCAGTGCTGGTCTGCAACGGCTTGACTTACTTACTCATCTACATTCATTAGATGAAAAAATATATACGACGGAATATTCTCAACCAATTCCCGAATTGCATTGTGCTGTTAGTTTACAAACCAAGGCCGAAAGCCCAATAAACTATTATATTCTCAACGATCAGCTTGAAATTGAGCCCTTACAGCCACCATATATACATCACCTTTGTCTGAAGCCGAATTCATTATGATCGTTACCATCACACCCGAAAATTTTCGTACCGAATTACTTGATGCATCCCGACAAAAGACCGTAGCCGTCTTCTTTTATGCTGATCAACTGCCGGAATGCCAGTCTATGGGGCAACAACTGGAACAATTGATTGGCCTAGCTAATCCGATGGTGACACTGGCAAGAGTCGATGTCGCAGACCCACAGTTACAATCGTTAGCGGTACAACTTGGCCTACAGGCGCTGCCTGCCGTGGTGATCTTCAAAAATGGACAACCTGCTGACGCATTAATAGGCCCACAAGACCCAGCAGCAGTAGAAACTATGCTGGCTAAATATCTGCCGAAAGAAGACGATACGTTATTCGCGGAAGGCCAACAGTTATTACAAAATGGTGATGCGGGTGCCGCGTATGCGGTGTTAAAAAAAGCCCAGCAACTGGCCCCACAGCGTTATGAAATCACCACAGCACTTGCAGATGCTTGCGTAAAATCAGCTCGCCTAGATGAAGCAGACGAGCTATTAAACAGCATTCCCAATGTCTATCAAGATTCGGCCTATCAGCAAGTGAAATCAGCTTTAGACTTAGCGCAACAAGCGTCTGACAGCCCAGAAATAAGAGCGCTGGAAGCGCAACTCGCTTTAGAGCCAGAAAATACACAACTCAAGCAAGATTTGGCCATTCAATACAGTCAGGCTGGACGTAAACAAGAAGCGCTGGACATGTTGTTTACCATCTTAAGTCGTGATTTGAATTTTGGTGAAGCCAGAAAAACCTACTTGGATATTTTAGCCACCATGGGTAGCGATCCATTGGTATCTAAATACCGGAAAAAACTCTACACGCTGCTCTACTAAGTGTTTATCAGATAAGAAAAAGGCCCGATTTAATGTCGGGCCTTTTTCTTTACTACATTCGTATTAATACGAACCTATCGATGCCTCTGGTCGGGTACTTCCTGGCCAAGAGTTCACGACCGCTTTAACCAGTGTGGCAAGTGGAATTGCAAAAAATACGCCCCAGAATCCCCATAACCCACCGAACACCAATACGGCTAAGATAATGGCTATCGGATGCAAATTCATCGTTTCTGAAAACAGTAATGGTGTCAGAATGTTTGCATCCAGCGTTTGAACAATGGCATAGGCTAACATCAGATAAGCAAAATCAGAGGATAAGCCCCATTGGAACAAGGCCACCACGGTCACTGGGATCGTCACGGCAACCGCTCCGATATACGGGATCAAGACAGAACAGCCAACCGATATGCCTAGCAATAGCGCATAGTTGATCCCCATAAAGGCAAATACCACGTAATTTGCAGCACTTACTACCAAAATATGAATAACTTTGCCGCGGATATAATTGGTGATCTGATCATTCATTTCCAGCCAAACCCGGTTCGCTAATTCCCGATTATTTGGCAAAAAACGCTTCAACATCAGCAACAAACGATCTTTATCTTTCAGCATAAAGAAAATTAACAGCGGTACTAACACCATGTACACCAGCACAACCGCAATATTCATCAACGATGTAAAAGAGAATGAAACCAGCACACCACTGTTGTTGAGCAAACGGTCTTGAATAACGGCTGTGATGCTATCAACCAGTGATGCATCAAAGAAATCGGGATAATGCTGCGGCAGTTTTTTAAGGTACTCAGTACCATTAGCCAGCATCACAGGCCCTGCTTTCACCAACGTCATACCTTGGCGGAACACCGCTGGTAAAATACCAAATCCGATTAACAACATAAGTCCAATGAAGACGAGTAGCACCAATGTTGTGGCACTACTTCGGCCAAGACCTATTTTTATCAGACGTTGAACAAACCATTCCAGCAGATAAGCGATGACCAAAGCAGCCAAAACAGGCGCTAAAATATCACCATAAAAATAGATAACTGCAAAACCACCAACCAACAACCAAAACAAGGTCACCGCGTTCGGATCCGAGAAGCGCCGACGATACCAATTTAATAATACGTTTAACATCCTGCCGATTCCGTTGAATTCATCGTACAATTGCCTAGTGTAATCGCTTGTGCGGCATTTTTCGCATGTCGAAACAGATAATTATCAAAGAAAGGGGTACGTTGTGCTTTATCGTCGCCTGAAAAAACTACTGCTGTGTTTTAGCACCGCATGTTGCCTTATTTTTTCCACCTTATCACACGCTGACTCACAGTTACCTGATATCGGTACCGCCGGGGTTTCAGCCCTATCCGTCGAACAAGAAGTATTATATGGCAAAGCATTTATGCGTTTTGCCCGCGCGAGTTTACCCATCATCGATGATCCGGTGCTTAATGAATACATTAATGATCTGGGACTGCGACTGGTAAGCCAGGCCAATAACGTTCGCTTCCCTTTTACTTTTTTTCTGGTGAAAGACGATAGTATTAACGCCGCCGCCTTTCTTGGAGGCCGCGTAAAAGTACACAGCGGTTTATTTTTGCATGCAGAAACAGAAAGTGAACTGGCTGGCGTGTTAGCGCATGAAATAAGCCATGTCACCCAACGGCATATTGCCCGTTATATGGAAGACCAAGCTAAAAGCGCACCGCTGTCAATTGCCGGTTTAGTCGGCTCCATCGCACTAGCAATGCTGAACCCAACCGCTGGTGCTGCAGCTATCAACACAACGATGGGTTTAACGGTACAAAATTCGATTAACTTCACCCGTGATAATGAATATGAAGCCGATCGGATCGGCATGGCATTACTCTACAATGCTGGTTTTGAACCAACAGGCATGATGACGTTTTTCCAGAAACTTGCTGCCGAAAACCGTTATTCATCTAAATTACCCGAGATGCTGTTAACCCACCCTATCACTGAAAATCGTATTGCCGAGGCACGAAACCGGGCCAGCAGTTACCGTACACGTCATCTTGAATCTAGCTTAGATTTTTTACTGGCAAAAGTTCGGATCCAAGCGATGTACAGTAACCAGAGCGCAGATGGTTTACTGACATTCTTCGAACAACAAACTGGAAAAAACAGCGAAAATTCAGCTCCTTGGTTAGCGGCTCAGTATGGTAAAGCATTGTCATTGCTACAATTAAATAAGATACCCGAAGCGGGTGAAGTACTGACACAGCTGAGTAAGCGCAAACCCGATAACCTTTTCTTTCAAGATTCACTGACCGATCAGGAAATTGCGGCACAACAATTTAACGCGGCGATAAGTCGGCTGGAACAACGAAATCAAAGCATGCCGGATAACCCGGTCATCATCATGAATCTGGCGAATGTTTATCTGAAGGCGAACAAGGCTGATGCTTCGATTCGGTTGTTAGATCAATACACCCGTAATAATCCAGAATCATCGGTGGCATGGCAACTGCTGGCAGAAGGTTATGAACAAACCGCGAATCAAGCGGGTTTTCATCAAGCCCAGGCGGAATATTTAGCCTTGCGCGGTGAAATTGACCAAGCGACCGATCAACTACATATGGCGCGCGCAAACACAGCCGACAACTTAAGTCAGGCCCGGATTGACGCACGGATTGCTGAGTTAGAAGAGCAGAAAAAAGTGGATAACAGCCTGAAGCGCTAGAGCTCCAATACTTCCTTAATAAAAGGAATAGTCAGTTTACGCTGGGCATGCAACGACGCATTGTCCAGCGTATCCAGCGCTTGCAGTAATGTCCGCATATCGCGCGATAAACGATTCAATAAAAAACGGCCCACATCCACAGGCAATTTGAACCCACGTAATGCCGCGCGTAACTGTAAGGCGCCCAATTTTCCTTCATCATCCAGCTCATGTAACTGAAATGAGACGCCCCAATCCAGACGCGACGCTAAATCAGGCAAACAAAGACCTAATTTACGCGGTGCAGTAGTCGCAGACATGATCAATGAGCCGCGGCTGGTTTCTTTCCAGCGGTTAAACAAATTAAACAGTGATTCTTCCCAAAGCTGATTGCCAGCAACAGCATCGAGATTATCGAGGCATAACAGCGGCATACGCTCCATGCCCTCCAGAATATCCGGGGAGTATTGTTCGTGCCGATCGAGTGGAATATAAACAGCAGATTCACCATTACCATTAATTTCAGCACAAGTAGCATGTAATAGATGCGAACGCCCTGAGCCACGACAACCCCAAAAATAGAGTAATGGCACGCCCTCACCGATAGCTGCATTCTTCAAGGTAGTGATAAGCTGAGCATTGCTGCCAGGATAAAAACTGGCAAACGTTTCATCATCAGGTAATTGCACAGCCAGTGAAAGTTGGGTTGATTGCAGCATCATCACCGCCTGTTAATTAAACTGAAAAGAAGAAGATTGCTGCCCTGCTGTGGCTTCAGTTCCGGCGAACGTAAGCACAGGCTCAACCTGACGAGACTGATCTCGTGTATTTTCCACAGCAACATTTTTTACAGTAACCGAATTACGCTCTTGTACATAAGCTTCTAACGCAGCAACCACCTGACTGGCGAGCTGATTTTGCATTCCCCGAGCTTGGCCACGGATAAGCGCGGCACCTTCATTTCGGGCATCATGCAGTTGCCAATCTAATGTCCATTCACCATTTTGCTGATGTAACTGCCCTAATAGCAATTTATCCGCATCGTAGCGCCGGCTAACCAGCAATAACGGTGACATGAAGGCATTTTCAATGGTCGCAGGTTGGATCTGAGTTGCATCATCCAGATCCATAATGGGAAAAATAAAGCGGTAACTCACAGAGCCTTGATAATTGAACAGTTGTGGCCAACGCGTCGATTTATCGTCCGGCACTATCTGTTCTTTCACCGCGCTATCGACCAACCAACAAAGAATACGTTCTGGCATAGCCTGAGATGGAAGGCTCCACCCCAGACTGAGCACAAAACAGTATCGCAGTAATAGACGCCAGCCACTGTTCTTCAAAATGGTTATTTGGTTCCGAAAATTTTATCGCCTGCGTCACCCAGACCAGGAATGATATAACCTTTTTCATTCAAGCCTTGGTCGATAGAAGCACAATAGACTTCTACATCATCGTGAGCAGCTTGTAATGCCGCCAGCCCTTCTGGTGCAGCCACCAGAATAATAACTTTGATCTGTTTGCAGCCTTTCTCTTTTAACAAATCGATGGTTGCGATCATGGAACCACCGGTCGCCAGCATTGGATCAACGATCAACGCCAAACGCTCATCAATATTGCTGACAATTTTCTGGAAATAAGGGACAGGTTTCAGTGTTTCTTCGTCTCGATAAATACCGACTACACTCACACGTGCACTTGGCATATGTTCCAGAACACCATCCATCATGCCCAAACCAGCACGCAGAATAGGCACTACCGTGACCTTTTTCCCTTTGATCTGATCCACTTCTACCGGACCATTCCAACCATCAATGGTTACCTTTTCAGTTTCAAAATCAGCGGTAGCTTCATATGTCAGCAGGCTGCCCACTTCTTTGGCCAGTTCGCGGAAACGTTTTGTACTGATATCAGCTTCACGCATCAGACCCAGTTTGTGTTTAACCAGCGGGTGTTTAACCTCGACAACTTTCATTATGAACTCCGTAATTTGATTATCCGGGGAAGATCTTATCATTCAGGTAAGACGAAAATGAATGTTTTCTGCTACAAACCACAGGTTTTCTTTTTCTCTTCGTTCCTGACTGGTAGAATAGGGCCTGTTTAATCTCCCCCTTAACAGCGATTACGACAAGGATCTATCGTGACTGACAAGACTTCACTGAGCTACAAGGACGCTGGCGTTGATATCGATGCAGGTAATGCCCTGGTTGAGCGTATCAAAGGCGTTGCCAAACGCACCCGTCGTCCTGAAGTAATGGGCGGATTAGGTGGTTTTGGTGCTCTGTGCCGCATTCCGGCTGGTTATCGCGAACCTATTCTGGTTTCTGGTACTGATGGTGTTGGCACTAAATTGCGTCTGGCGATCGATCTGAAAAAACACGATACCGTTGGTATTGATCTGGTTGCAATGTGTGTGAACGACCTGATCGTTCAAGGTGCAGAACCACTGTTCTTCTTGGATTACTATGCAACCGGTAAATTGGACGTCGATACCGCTGCTGCAGTAGTAACCGGTATTGGTGCCGGTTGTGAACAATCTAACTGTGCATTAGTCGGTGGTGAAACTGCTGAAATGCCAGGTATGTACGAAGGTGAAGACTACGACATGGCTGGTTTCTGCGTCGGCGTGGTTGAAGCATCAGAAATCATTGACGGTTCGAAAGTTGCTGCTGGTGATGCGCTGATTGCGCTGGCTTCTTCTGGCCCACACTCTAACGGTTTCTCTTTGATCCGTAAGATTCTGGAAGTAAGCAAAGCTGACGTACAACAACCATTGGGCGACTCGACACTGGCTAACGCGCTGCTGGCACCAACCCGCATCTATGTTAAACCTGTGCTGAAACTGCTGAAAGAGTGTGAAATTCACGCACTGTCACACATCACTGGTGGTGGTTTCTGGGAAAACATCCCGCGCGTATTGCCAGAAAACACCAAAGCCGTGATCGACGGTAGCAGCTGGCAATGGCCAGAAGTATTCAACTGGCTGCAAAAAAGCGGCAACGTTGAAACTTACGAAATGTACCGCACCTTCAACTGTGGCGTTGGCATGATCATCGCGTTGCCACAAGATCAAGTTGATGCTGCACTGGCATTGCTGAAAGCCGAAGGTGAAAACGCTTGGTTGATCGGTCAGATCGAACAAGCCACTGCCGGTGAAAAACAGGTAGAAATTAACTAATGAATCTGGTTGTTCTGATTTCTGGAACAGGAAGCAACTTGCAGGCGGTCATTGACGCCTGCAAGTCAGGCAAAATTCATGGCCGTGTCGCAGCTGTTATCAGTAACCGCGCAGATGCTTATGGTCTGCAACGTGCCAATGCTGCTGATATCCATACCGCCGTCATTTCTAATCAGGATTATGCTGATCGGACACAATATGATGCGGTGTTGATGACAGAGATTGATCGTCACCAGCCCGATCTGATTGTTATGGCCGGTTTTATGCGGATCTTAACGCCTGCTTTTGTGAATCACTATGCCGGACGCATGTTGAATATTCATCCGTCGTTGCTGCCTAAATACCAAGGTTTGCATACGCATCAGAAAGCCATTGATGCCGGTGACAGTGAACATGGTGCCAGTGTGCATTTCGTCACAGAAGAACTCGATGGTGGCCCTGTGATCCTGCAAGCCAAAGTTCCTGTCTTTGCGGATGATACGGCTGAAGAGTTAGCACAACGCGTGCATGTGCAGGAACATCAGATCTATCCATTAGTGATCAACTGGTTTTGTCAGCAACGTTTAGTCATGAAAGAAGGTAAAGCTTGGCTGGATGGCGAATGCCTTCCGGTATCAGGTTATGCCAGTGACGATGATGGTGCAGGGCAAACAGAGTAAGACTAAAAAAGAACAGGGAGCTTAAGCTCCCTGTTCTTTTTCTTCAGTCGTAATAGCAAATAACTTCTCACCAAAGCGGAAAACCTTCAGTTCACCACGCGCCATTTTCTGCCACTGCTCATTATTCGTCAGCGGCTGAGTCGCAATTACGGTAACTACATCGTTCGGTGTCGTTTCCTGCTGAAAATCGATGGTAACATCGTCATCGATTAACTTAGCCTGCCCAAACGGCGCTCGACGAGTAATACAATGAAGATTGGTGGTGCAATAGGTGATCAAATATTCGCCATCAGATAACAGCATATTAAACACACCAAGCTGCATCAGTTCATTACACAAGGTTGCCAGAAACTGAAATAGTGCTTCCGGTTGTTCTGGAAAAAATGGGAATTTTTTCTCTAGTTGGTTTAACAACCAACAAAACGATTTTTCACTGTCTGTTTGGCCTACTGGCACAAAACGCCCTACATCCAGTGATTCATAACCCGTCAGTTGCCCATTGTGCGCAAAGGTCCAATAGCGCCCCCATAATTCTCGCGTAAATGGGTGAGTATTTTCTAATGCCACACTGCCACGATTCGCCTGCCGGATATGACTCACCACAGCACAACTTTTAATTGGATATTCCTGAACTAACTTAGCAATTTGAGACTGCGCACAAGCTACGGGATCTTTAAAAGTACGGCAGCCCTTCCCTTCATAGAAAGTAATGCCCCAACCATCAACATGCGGGCCAGTACGCCCACCACGTTGCACTAATCCACTGAAACTAAAGCAGATATCAGTGGGAACATTCGCACTCATACCCAATAATTCGCACACAGCCTCACCTCGAACTAATCAGACAGCCAACTCTTTTTCAATCAACATGATCAAAATATGGATAACTTTAATATGGATCTCTTGAATACGATCCGCATACCCAAAATACGGGACGCGAATTTCCACATCCGCCATGCCAGCCATTTTACCGCCGTCCTTGCCGGTTAAGGTCACAACTTTAATGCCTTTCTTTTTAGCCGACTCAATGGCTGTAATAATATTTCCGGAATTACCGCTGGTCGAAATACCCAGCATCACATCACCCGAGCGACCAACCGCTTCCAGATAACGGGAAAATACATACTGATAACCATAGTCATTAGAAACACAAGATAAATGGCTCGGATCAGAAATGGCGATGCCGGCATAGCCCGGACGGTCTTCACGGTAACGGCCTGTCAACTCTTCGGCAAAATGCATGGCATCACAGTGCGAGCCACCATTGCCGCATGACATGACTTTACCGCCGTCACGCAGCGATGCGGCAATTAGTTTTGCCGCTTGTTCAATAGCATTAATATTTTCAGCATCAGCAATAAAATCGGCCAGAGCCTGCTGTGCGGTTACCAATTCCTGCTTAATAATTTCCTGATACATATGCGGTATTTTTCCTTTCATTTATTATATGGAAAAAACGTTTATTCTTGTTCTGGTCGCCACAGACAACTACCGCCTTTTTTAACAACCAGATCTAATCTTTTTTCATGTGCCGCTAATTCATCATCTGACGCACGTAAAACTTTCAACGAACCATTCCGCTGCAGCATTTTTAACTGCTGAGCTGATGCAGATGAACCAGAACTATTATCATTGACTGTGTTGTGTAACTCCAGTCGCGTCTGGCCACCCGTCATCAATAAATAGACATCGGCCAGAATTTCGGCGTCCAATAACGCGCCGTGCAAAGTACGGTGCGAGTTATCGATCCCAAAACGCGTACATAACGCATCCAAACTGTTACGCTTGCCGGGGAACTGCCCTCGCGCCAATGCCAGCGAATCCGTAACCCCACAGATGTCTTTAACCCGCTCCGTCCAGCCCAGCTTCTCAAATTCATGATTGATAAAGCCAACGTCGAACGCGGCGTTATGAATGACTAATTCCGCACCGCGAATAAAATCCCGGAATTCTTGTGCAATAGCCGCAAACGGCGGCTTATCCGCAAGGAAAGCATCGGTAATACCATGCACGCGGATCGCTTCTTCATCTACCAAACGATCTGGTTTGATATAAACATGGTAATGATTTCCAGTTAAACGGCGGTTTATCACCTCCACGCAACCGATTTCAATGATGCGATGACCGATATAAACCGGGCCACCGCTCTGGTTCATGCCCGTAGTTTCAGTATCTAGAATTACGTAGCGATTCGTTTGCATTGGGTTCATAGCACTTTTATGTCACACTTTACTCAGACGCTCAGAATACCACGACACTATGCTAAAACAGATAACTCTCTATACCGATGGCTCATGTCTCGGCAACCCTGGCCCTGGCGGTTATGCCGCTGTTTTGATCTATAAACAACACCGTAAAGAATTAGCTCAAGGTTACGAGCTGACCACGAATAACCGCATGGAGTTAATGGCCGCGATTGCTGGTTTACAGTCGTTGAGTGAACCCTGCCAGGTCAAACTGACGACTGATAGCCAATATGTTCGTCAAGGTATTACCCAGTGGATCCATGGCTGGAAGAAGAAAGGCTGGAAAACCGCGAACCGAGAACCAGTTAAGAATGTAGACTTATGGTTACTGCTCGACAGCGAAATTCAACGTCATGATGTGGAATGGTTTTGGGTTAAAGGGCACTCAGGTCACCCAGAAAATGAGCGCTGTGATGAACTGGCACGCAATGCCGCTCTCGCAGCAGATAGTCGTCTGATTGATTCCGGCTACCCGTCATAAAAAGTATCTAACGCTGCGTCCGGGTCTGATTTTTTAGTCTGGCCATACCACCCACCATCACCGGACGTTTAAGCCACGCTACCTCGCGGATCCGGGTTAACGGAAGAGTCCGTTTTCGGGCCGCGAGCATATAGGTCGATGCAAACCGATAACCACACCGGCGGGCGGTATTTTCCCGCCAGCAATGAATTCGGCTGCGGCGCGAAAGTGCTGAATAAGCAAACCCTTCCAGGTGCACCACCTCAAAACCAAGCAAATGCAACCAGTCGAGCACTCGCTCCGGTGAAAACATTTGTGCAGACCACGGCAGCCGACGGCGTAGGTGAGGCAGTAGCTTTCCTAAGCCAACCAAGCTATATGGATTAAAACCACTGATGATGATCCAACCATCAGGGGTTAATACTCGTTCAACTTCACGTAATATTTGGTGCGGATCATTACTGAAATCAAGTGTATGCGCCAGCAAACAGGCATCAATGCTGCCCGTTCGAATAGGTAATTCGCCAATATCAGCGATAATACCAAGAGAAGCCCCTTCTGCACCTAATGCACACTGATGGCGAATAGTTGACGTAGAACATGACAGCTGACTGCTCAATGGCCCCAGTTTCAAAAGATGATAGCCGAACATAAACTGACACCATTCATCGAGCTTATGCTGGATTTCCATTGCCAGCCAATCACCCATCGGCAATTCGCTCCAATTCTCTGGTGCAATGATTTCCCGGTTTATTTTTGCTGGTTTCACTTCATCACCTCAACACGGGTAAATATTGCCTTTCTCTCTCTTTCATTTTATACACAACACAGCGTAATTCGAATCGGAGCTCATCACATGTTGCAGGTACAAGCCATTCCCAGTCGTGCAGACAATTATATTTGGCTGATTAAGCAAGGCGAGCAAGCGATTGTAGTTGATCCCGGCGAATCAGCCCCTGTACTTGCTCGGCTGCAACAACAAAACCTAACACTTCGAGCCATTTTCATTACACACCATCATCATGATCATGTAGATGGTGTTGCAGCGCTTTTAGCACAATATCCACAATGTGAAGTTTACGGCCCACAAATTACACTACCTGGCGTACCACAACTACAAACCATGCACGATCAGGATCTGATCAGCCTTCCTGATCTTCAGCTGACGTTTAAAGTCTGGCACACGCCAGGGCATACTGCTGAACACATTGTATTTCACGGTCATGGCGCCCTGTTTTGTGGCGATACGCTCTTTTCTGGTGGCTGTGGACGCCTATTTACCGGCACGGCAACACAGATGTATCACTCGCTACGACGCCTAGCCGATCTACCTGACGAAACTCTTGTTTATCCTGCACATGAATATACTTACAATAATTTAAGCTATTGTTGGCAGGTTGAACCAGATAATATGTTTACAATGTCGCGAATTAAAGAAGTAAGCAAATTGCGTCAACAGGGCTGCCCAACACTGCCATCTTCAATTGGTATCGAAAAGAGAAGTAATGTGTTTTTACGCACAAATAGCGCCAGCGTTGTGACTTATGCTCAAAAATCGAGCGATCTCTATCTCGAAAATGAGATCCAGATCTTTGCTATTTTGCGCGAAAAAAAGAATAATCTTTGAGCTGTAACTGAGCATAAATTATGCAAGGCTTGATCTGAACCCTAAACACACATACCATCTGTCAAAATTTTGAGGATGACTGGATGAACATAAAGCTACATTTGGCCCTATTGGGTGCGTTGTTGCTGACCGGTTGCCAGGCGTTACAAACCGACTCAGATAAAAATAAGTTGGGTTCTACCGTTAATGTAATGTCGAATTATCGGTCGCATGCAACCTCAGCTCTGGATCGATCGGAAAGCTCACATCCGTACATGTGGGACCGCATTGCTGACGAGATGCAGTTGACCATTCCAAATGATCCTGACGTCATTGCTTATCGTGATTGGTATATCCAACATCCAAAGTACCTGCGAACTGTCACCGAACGTGCTGCCCCCTTCCTCCACCTAATCACTGAGGAAATTGATAAACGTCAGATGCCAATGGAGCTGGTGTTATTGCCCATTGTTGAAAGTGCATATAACCCTAATGCCCGCTCCCATGGCAACGCTGTTGGCTTATGGCAATTCTTAAGTGCATCAGGCAGACGCTATGGTCTGAAACAGGATTACTGGTATGACGGTCGTCGTGACGTTGTAGCCTCAACTCAGGCTGCGCTGGATTATCTGGCTCAGTTAAATGCCTATTTTGAAGGTGATTGGATGAACGCCGTTGCCGCATACAATGCAGGCGAAGGTAGAATTCAAGACGCAATTGATGCAAATCGTGCTCGTGGTAAAGCGACAGATTTTTTCTCGCTGCAATTACCTCGTCAGACGATGGAATATGTACCGCGTATGTTGGCATTGGCTGATGTCATCAAAAATGCGAAAAAATATGGCATTGACCTGCCGAAAATACCAAATCGTGCATCGGTTCGTTTGATCGATACTCACGGTCAGGTGGATTTGCGGACTGCTGCAGAACAGGCAAATATGTCATTTCCTGCGTTGAAGCGTCTGAATCCAGGTTTAAGCCGCAACACGACCTCACCAAAAGGACCGGATCATTTATTGGTACCAATTGGTGTAGCCGATGAGCTTGAACTGGCACTGGCAGATATGGCACCGCAAAAACGTTTGCGTGATGACAGTGAACGCGTAGCAATTGCCAGCAATGATGTAACTGATGGTAGTGATGATACCGCTGATACGAATAACGATAGTAAGTCATCAGCAACTATTGGTATTCACCATAAAGTAAAACGCGGTGATACCTTAGGTACCGTAGCTCGTAGTTATGGTGTATCAGAAAAGCAGTTAGCACAGTGGAATCGCTTGGGTAAGAATAAAATTAAGCCCGGTCAGGTTTTATTGGTCAATGCGCCAGTCAGTAAAGTATCAGGCAAA
This sequence comes from uncultured Tolumonas sp., assembly GCF_963678185.1. Taxonomy (NCBI): domain Bacteria; kingdom Pseudomonadati; phylum Pseudomonadota; class Gammaproteobacteria; order Aeromonadales; family Aeromonadaceae; genus Tolumonas; species uncultured Tolumonas sp. The sequence goes on along the minus strand of NZ_OY782757.1, from coordinate 3,678,713 downwards.
GCAGCTAAATTGTCTGTTGCTAAAGCGGCTAAGTTAAAACGTTATGAAGTACGTCGTGGTGATTCACTCTCCTCCATTGCAGAGAAATTTCAGATCACCGTGAATGAACTGATGCGCTGGAATAGTTTAGGGCACAACCACCTCAAACCAGGTCAGACGTTAACCGTTCGACTTGATGACAGTGGCGCATAAGCTAGCCATCGAATAAACAAAACCGGGAGCAAAACTCCCGGTTTTGTTTTATGTGCGATCCACATTAAGATGTTCAAATACTTTCATCATAAACAGGAAATATGATGGCTGATTTCATTCTCATCACTGGTTGCTCTACAGGCATCGGTTTACATTTAGCCCAGCGTCTGCAACAAGAGGGTTACCAGGTATTAGCAACAGCAAGAAAAGAGAATGATGTAACTCACTTACAACGATCAGGTCTTCGCGCATATAAACTTGATCTGAATGATGAACAAAGTATTGAAGCCGCGGCTGAATGGGCATTAACAGAAGCAAACGGTCAAGTATATGCACTGATTAATAATGGCGCGTATGGTCAGACAGGCGCACTTGAAGATCTGCCAACTCAAGCCTTACGTGAACAGTTCAATACGAACTTGTTTGGTTGGCATCATTTAATCCGGCTAATTCTGCCTAGCATGCTGCAACAAAAACGCGGTCGGATTATACAAATCAGCTCAGTTCTTGGTTTGGTAGCCATGAAATATCGTGGAGCTTATAACGCTAGCAAATTTGCATTAGAAGGTTATACCGATACACTGCGACTCGAATTACGAGATACAGCAATCCAGATCAGTCTCATTGAGCCAGGACCAATCCGCAGCCAATTTCGCAGTAATGCACTGATTAAATTCCAGCAACATATTGATGTAGCAACCAGTCGCCATCATAAAGTTTATCAGCAAACATTACAGCGTTTACAAAATCCAACACCTAAAAATCCTTTTACGCTGGAACCAGAATCCTGTTTAGTTCCGGTATTACATGCCCTACGCAGCAAACGCGCCAGAACACGATATGGTGTGACTTTTCCTACCCATTTATTTGCCTTGTTACGACGAATATTACCGACACGTTGGTTAGACAGTATTCTTTGCCGGTCCGCATAAAAAATGCCGCAATATTATTTGCGGCATTTTTTGGAAATTAATAGTGTTGACCGTTATCGTAATAGTTTGTTCGTTGTAGAGGCTGCACTACAACAGCAACATCCATTTCCAATTTCGATTTTACAATCGACGTGATTAGCTGTGCTGCAGCATCCTGCATCTCTTGTCCACGATCAAACCAGAAAAGCTCAATAAATGGATATGCCTGACCACCAAAACGTGTCGCAATAAACTCAGCCGGAATATACTCAATAGTAAAATGCGCAGCCGGCGCCTTAGTTAGTTCAGCTAACTGTTCAACTAAGGTTTCACTGATGGCTACCACTGTGTCACGTTGCATTCCTCGACATCGAATATGAGGCATTAAATATCTCCATGATAAAAAATAGATTCCTACACTATGGTAATGCCCTGATCTCCGGAATGAAAGGTTTTGGCTGGCTAGGGTTATTACTACTCACCTTATCACCTGATAGAGTTCTGGCAGCATCATCGCCTGATTTTTGGTTAGCAGAACGAGGCGAGCAAAAAATCTGGCTGTTAGGTTCAATTCATGTTGGGCATGACGATATGTATCCCTTGTCGCCAGCCATTATGCAACGCTGGCAACAGGCAGATAATTTGATTGTCGAGACCGATCTCAATCAATCTGACCCTACTAGTCAGCAAAGCTTGCTTTCTTATGCCATGTTGCCAACTGACACAACATTGTCTCAACAACTCAGCCTGCCGCTTTACCAAAAAACCATTCAAACCGCTGCACTGTATCAATTAAGTGAACCCCTATTATCTAAATTCCGACCTTGGTTTGTTGCTATTACTTTGCAACAACAAGCCATTCAACAAGCGGGGTATCAAGCAGCGTTGGGTGTCGATCAATACTTCATCGGCTTAGCCAAAGATAAACTGGTTTCCATCCATTATCTGGAAACGCCCGACCAACAACTTGCTTATCTTGCTGGACTGGGTGGCGTAGAAAACGATTTTCTCGAAGCAACGTTAAAACAAATCAATAAAGTTAACGATGAATTACCTGATCTCATCAAAGCATGGGAAAAAGGCGACCGAAATAAAATTCAGGCCTTACTGGAAGATGATGATACCAGCCTTGAATTACGCCAATATTTAGAACAGCATTTAATCAAAGAAAGAAATCAAAATTGGCTGCCAAAGATTATGTCGCAAACTTATTCGCATAATTTCATGGTAGTAGGTGCTATGCACCTGTATGGCCCAAATGGATTAATTCAAATGTTGAAGCAAAACGGATACAAATTATCTAACATCCAGACTCGATGAAATACGTATATCTCAGAGATTGCTTCATCAAACAATAAACTTAAACTCTGGTTTGTCTCAGATCCGAGCGTTATTATGACGCGGACCGCACGTATTATTTGTTGTTGCAGAAAGTGAACAGGAAACACAGCATGTCTTATCAATTATTAGAACAACGTTTTCAACAACTGCATCATCTGCAACATCTGCAGGCGATTTGTGGCTGGGATCAGGCCACGATGATGCCAGATGGAGGAAATCAGGCACGTGGTGCGGCTTTAGCCGAACTCGCCTTGTTACAACATCAAAAATTAACAGCTCCAGAACTCGCGGACTGGCTTAATGCGGCCGAAAATGAAACCTTATCCGATGAACAACAGGCGAACCTGAATGAAATGCGTCGCCGCTGGCAAAATGCCGCATTATTACCAGACGATCTGGTTCAGGCCCGAGCTCTGGCAGGTTCACGTTGTGAACATGCATGGCGTGAACAACGTAAAAATAATGACTGGAGCGGGTTTGAACCGAATCTGAAAGAGGTCGTAAATCTGACTCGGGAAGCAGCACAAATTCGTTCCATCGCATTAGATCTAACCCCCTACGACAGCCTGATCGACCTCTATGAGCCAGGAATGAGTAGCAGCCAATTACTGCGTATCTTTACTGACCTAAAATCTTGGTTGCCACAAATCATTCGTCAAGCCGGTGAACGCCAATCACTCTACAATCCCATCAAACCAGAAGGCAGTTTCCCAGTTGTTCGCCAAAAATCATTAGGCTTACACGCGATGAAATTGCTGGGCTTTGATTTTAATCATGGCCGTCTGGATATCAGTGCACACCCTTTTTGCGGCGGTGTACCAGAAGATGTGCGCATTACCACGCGCTACAATGAAAAAGATTTCATGCCAAGCCTGATGGGCGTCATTCATGAAACTGGACACGCACGATACGAACAAGGTTTACCAGGAAAGTGGCGTGGTCAGCCGGCAGGCGAAGCCCGCTCGATGGGGATTCATGAAAGCCAGAGCCTGTTTTTTGAAATGCAATTGGCTCGTCATCCTGCATTTTTGCGGAAAATGGCCCCATTAATTAAACAACATTTTGGTGAACAACCAGCATTGGAAGCTGAAAACCTAATCCAGCTTTATAGCCGGATTGAGCCTGGATTTATCCGTGTTGATGCAGATGAACTGACTTACCCAGCTCATATCATTATGCGTTTTGAAATCGAACAAGCGCTGATTGAAGAGAAAATTCAGGTTCGTGACCTGCCTGAAGTCTGGAACACAAAAATGCAGCAATACCTAGGGTTAAGTACCAAAGGCAATGATGCTATCGGTTGTATGCAGGATATTCACTGGACTGATGGCTCTTTTGGTTATTTCCCGAGTTACACATTAGGCGCCATTTATGCGGCTCAATTTGCCGGAGCTATTGAGCGTGATGTGGGTAATATTGGTGAACTGATTGCTGCTGATGATGGTTTACCACAAATATTCAATTGGCTGAAAACCAATATCTGGGAAAAAGCCAGCCTGTTCAGTACTGAAGAATTAATTCAACAAGCCACCGGCGAATCATTGAACACGCAGTGGTTCCGCCGTTATCTGGAACAACGTTATACCAAAGCGTTGTAATTTCTCCATTGGCCACATTGCCCTCAAGCATTGTGGCCAATGATTATCTCGACCAGCATAAGCGCATAGCTTAGCGATAGAAATAATTCACCGTTAGTTCCTGCGTATAGTCAAACCCTTCCAATACTTGCATCATCGCATCCGGCGTTTCATCAAATGGCGGATAGTCTATTTGATGTTGCTGACGGAACTTTTCTTGTTGCAATGGCGGTAATTCATTCCATACATCAGCCGGGATCGCAAATTGACGCCAGCTCAACGGATCCGGTTGTGCAGCATTAAATAAATGAACCGCTTCAATACCGCCTTCATGTAACAACATACTTCGGAAATAACTTTCATCAGCAGAGCTGTTGCTGCTATCTAAAACAGCAGCTGGCGGTAAGTCCCACCGCTTTCGCCAATCAATGGCCGGAATATGTTCTTCAGTTTTCGATGAAAATTCAGGTCGATCTAATACATCAGCCGATAGCATCGACAATAACAGCGAAAAATAACTCCGCTGTTCCTGATGCACCGCATCATTAAGTTGTTGGCCGAGTTGTAATTCATCGACCAAAAAGTGCTCACGGATCGTTTGTGTAAGCATAAAAAGTCTGAAAAATGAGCATTTGAACTTATATCGGCGAAATTTCTCTGATCTTTAGCACTTTCGGGGTTCACAAACAGGAAGTTTCTGGTAGTATTCGCTCCGCACTTGAGGAGGGATTCCCGAGCGGCCAAAGGGATCAGACTGTAAATCTGACGGCTCTGCCTTCGAAGGTTCGAATCCTTCTCCCTCCACCATTAAGTGCATAATAAATAGCAAAAAAAGCTCGTGGAGGGGTTCCCGAGTGGCCAAAGGGATCAGACTGTAAATCTGACGGCTCTGCCTTCGAAGGTTCGAATCCTTCCCCCTCCACCATCTCCACTCTCTTCTGATCACAATAACTTTCCAAGCACTGAATAAAAAACTGTCTTATTATTCCTTCAGTGATATTTGGGAAGAATTTCAATGCCATCTGCGGAATCTGAAAACAATACTTACCTCCAACTCAGCATGCTTGAAAAGCGTATCGTCGTTATAGATGATCAGCGTTCTTTTCAAATACTGATCAAAGCCATGCTACAAAACCTCGGCTTCAGCAAAATTACATTGCTTAGTTCAGCTGAAGAAAGCCGTAAGCGTTTCCAGAAAGAACAATTCGATATTTACCTAATCGATTATAACCTCGGCCATGGAGAAAATGGCCGCCAGCTTATGGACTATCTGAAACAACAAAAACTAGCCCCCGTCGATTCTGTTATTTTTATCATCAGTGGCGATAATTCACGTTCTATGGTTTTGAGTGCACTGGAATCAGAACCTGATGACTACATGATGAAACCCTTTTCGCAAGAACAGCTTCGACTTCGTTTGCTAAGGGCACTAAACCGAAAACAGCAACTGCTACCAATGCTCACTGCATTTCAATCCACTGATACCGAACAGGTGCTGGTTGAATGCAAAAAAATCATCTCGCAAAACAGCCGTTATGCCAATTATTGCCGTTGCATCATGGCTGAGATATATCTAGAGCAAAATAGAGCACAAGAAGCTAAGAAAATCCTGAATGAGGGGTTAGCGGTACGAGAATCAGCTTGGTTACGCCTTTTCCTTGGCCGCGCGACACAGCAATTAGGGGATCATGATGCCGCGATTGTGCATTTGCATTCCGCACTACAACTACGGCCGTTCATGGTTGATGCTTATCGCTGGCTTGCTCATTCACAATTAGCTATCGGAGCAGGTGAAGAGGCTATTGCGACCCTAGAACGAGCAGTAAGTATCTCGCCACAGTCTGGCCGACTGCATCAGCAAATCGCCGAGCATTGCTTGAGTCAGCATGACTATTTCCGGGCAAAACAATCATTAGCAACACTACTAGATTTACATCGTTATGCCGTCGATGATAATCCGCAGATATTAGGCAGCTATGTTCATTGTGTGATTTTGCATGCGATCAATAGCCAAGACCCCTACCACATCGGCAATTTGCAAAAACAAGTCAACACCGCGTTATCTCGTTGCAGAGACAGCTTGATAAACCATGATTTTGATTTTCATACGTTTGAACATATATGCCAGGCACGAGTGCAAATGGCTCGTGGCAATCTGCCGAAAGGAAAACAACTGCTGTATAAATCAACGCAGGATTATCTCGATGCGCCACAAACGATGTCATCAGAGATATTAAGTGAAACCATTTTGGCGATGCTACAGCTCGGGGAATTTGAATTTGCCGATCAATTACAAAAATCGTTGCCACCGGAACAAGCCAAAGACCCGTTACTGACCCAATGTATCCAATCTATTCGTACTGATACCGTCATAACCGAACGCAGAAACCAATATCAACTGAGTAATGAACAAGGTATCAAAGCGTTTACCCAAGGTGATCTGGAAATGGCATTAAAACATTTCCGCGATGCGCAACGTAAAGCACCGGCAAATACCAGTGCGGCACTGAATAAAACACAGGCATTATTGGCTTTATGCCAGCAACAACAGACACGAAAAGAGCTGTTGACGGAATTAAGTGAAACATTAACGATTATGGACGGTGTACCGCTAAATCCGGCACAGAAAGCACGTTATGAACAATTGAAGGTGGAGTCTATGGCTCTGCTAAAACCACAAAAACGCTGAGTTGACTTAAATTATATGAAAATTATTTCTTTTAACATCAACGGGCTAAGAGCCAGACCTCATCAATTACAAGCCATTATTGAGCAACATAACCCTGACATTATTGGCTTACAAGAAACCAAAGTTCATGATGAGATGTTTCCGAGTAGTTTGGTTGAAGAACTCGGTTATCAGGTTCATTTTCACGGCCAAAAAGCACATTATGGCGTCGCATTATTATCCCGTAAAACGCCAGATACGATCATCAAAGGTTTTCCTACCGATGATGATGAAGCACAACGGCGATTAATAATCGGACAATTTCAGCAAGAAAATGGCCGTTTATTAACGGTGTTTAATGGTTATTTTCCACAAGGCGAATCTCGCGATCATCCGACTAAATTCCCTGCAAAACAGAAATTTTACCGTGATCTGCTGAGTTATTTACAACAAAACCATCATCCTGACGAAGATATCGTAATCATGGGTGATATGAATATTTCTTCAACTGACCTTGATATCGGTATTGGTGAAGCTAACCGTAAACGCTGGTTACAAACAGGGAAATGCTCTTTCTTGCCTGAAGAAAGAGAGTGGCTCAATGAGTTATTGGCTTGGGGCTTTGTAGATACCTGGCGCAGCCAAAACCCTGAGTCTAATGAGCATTTCTCATGGTTCGATTATCGTAGCCGTGGTTTTGATGATAATCGCGGGTTGCGGATCGATCTGTTGCTTGCCACCCCAATATTGCAACAACGTTTACAGCATACCGGTATTGATTACCAGATCCGCGGTATGGAAAAACCGTCTGATCATGCACCGATCTGGGCTGAGTTTATTTAGCTGGCTCAGCACTTGTACTCGCTGTCATCGCGACTGCAGGCGGGAGAGTAAAGTTAAGCGCAAGCTCCTCTCTCGCTCGTAGTACCGATTCCCGATAACGCGCCAGTTCACGTACAGGCACATGATCCAGTCGGTTCTGATAACGATAAGTGACTCGCAATAACCGTGGTTTTACCTGCTGAACCCAAATACTGAAACTAAATACTTCATTTTCATAATGCTGATTGTAATCGGCAATATTTACATCATGCGGTAAATGAAAGATAAACTCTTGGCGGATTTTAAGTGGTGGCCCGAGTGCTAGAGGTTGCTTTCTTGAGTTATCAATTGTTTTCAGATAATTATCAATCAAGTCTGCATATAACGGCAGACCATTTCGAGCTAACTCTTCTGAACCACCGGATAACGTAAATTGCTGACGTAATACTAGTTCATTTCTCTGTAGATCATCTTGAACATCAGGTAAGGCATGGCCTTCTAAATCAGAATAAAATTTTGAATAATAGCCAACTTGCTGATGACCAATTTGTTCCGGAGAGGTATTTTTCCAAGAAGAACGCTGCGTCTCGGCTTCATGCCCTGAATAACGGGCTTCGACTAATAAACGACTCCGCGGTTCATCCAGCCAAAGCTCGCGTCGTAATACTGTTTCCGCCGCACGATATTTGTCATCCATCGCGACCAATTCTTTGCTATCTGATGCAACAGGCAACGCATAATGCAAATAAGGAACACCGATGGTATCCAGATCCGAGCCTTGATTCAGATCTGTACCATCCATCCAATATTGTTGCTCTCCCAATGACAACGTCACAATGACATGATCAAAGGCATAGGGCGATGGTAGCTGTCTGGGCAAAATAGTGCCCTGTTCCAGATTAACTAAAGCCGCCTGTGGATTGAACCCCATCGCTTTGAGTAATGCCATTAGCAATACCGTTTTATCTTTACAGTCGCCATAACGACGATACAAGGTATCAGCGGCTTTACGTGGTACATGTGAGCCAATACCATCCTCAATACCCAGATAACGCACCTGTTGCTGCACAAACTGCAAAGCAGCCATTACACGCGCTTTAGGTTCGGAAGAGGTTTGCATGAGTTGATCTGCAACTTGTTGAACGACGGGTTCAACAACCGCAGTTTGTTCATAGAGCGGCAAAGCCCATTGCACAACATCCTGCCATGAGGAAAATTCACTCAGCGACCAATAATGATGTGGCGTAAACCAAGCAGGAACATCGTCATCCACATTAACAGCAGCCACCGGGGATTGTTGCCATAATAATTCACGGTGGGTAGAAGATTCCGTCATGGTCAACTTGCCATTCGGGCCTTCCGGCACTGAATAATAGAGCGTACGCCCGCTATTGACTAAAACCCGAACTGAGTTAAATGCCACTGGCATTTCCCAGTCAAGTTGCATTTGTACGCTGAATTTATTGCCTAATACGGGATTATTGCCAATCGTGCTGTAGCTATATTCCAATATATCGCCAACTCGAATATCCGGTAAAATCAGGTAGGCTGTTTTAGTTCCAGAATAAAGAAAATGCTCAAGATCCGGTTCACGTTGAAATAGCCGCAGCTCATTAGGTTCCAACCGATCAAGATAAACCCCCTGCCTTAAAACACGTACCTGGTGTATCTGCAGTGTTTGATACCCGGGATCAAAATCAAATGACAGCTGAGAGGCTTGCTCCAACCCCTCGGTGCTCGTGATTTGCATGACATAATGGGAATATTGCGAAACTTGCCGAGCTTCCAGATTAAGCTGACGATCGATTAACTGATAACGCAGGCCATTAACCGGTGATGATTGGTGTGAAACTGTGGGAGGTTGCAGGCTCTGCACCCATTGAGGTGCAGGCTCAAATTTGACTTGCTCATCAGCTGAAGCAGTCAGACTAAAGAATAAAATAAAAAAACTGACAAGCAACCGAGCGAACAAAATGGAACCCTTAACTAGATACGCATAAGCACCAATATGGTATCACGCTATAGATCCCAGATAATACCCGCTTAACCGATTCTCGGACGCAAATGTGCATACCAATGGCGTTCCAAACGACGAAAACCCCAAACCAGCATTAAACTCAGCATTAAATACAACAAACCAGCGGTAATAAATGCTTCAAACGGCGTGTAGTAACGAGCATTAATGATCCGTGCTGCGCCCGTCAGATCGACCACCGTGATAACACCTGCTACCGATGAACCATGAAGCATAAGAATCACTTCATTGCTATAGGCTGGCAATGCACGTCGTAACGCACTTGGCAAAATGATATGTCGTAACATTTGCCAGCGAGACATACCAAAAGCGGCGGCCGCCTCCAGCTCCCCTTTCGGGATCATCTGCATAGCACCACGAACAATTTCTGCCGTATAAGCACCGGTATTTAAAGCGAAAGCTAACAGCGAACAAAACCACGCTTCTTGGAACCATTTCCAGGCCCATGAATGTTGTAACCACTGCCATTGCCCGGCACCGTAGTAAATAATAAACAACTGCACCAGCAATGGCGTTCCACGGAAAAAATAGATATAAGCCCAAGCCGGGTAACGTAAAAAAGCACTCTGGCTGTTACGTAAAATACCGACCGGGATCGCAATGCTTAAACCCGCGAGCAATGAAACCGCAACCAACCAGACTGTATTGATTAACCCTTCCAGATAGGTCGGCCATTCATTATAAATAATGGAAAAATCAAACATCCGACCTACCTCGTTTTAATTGCATAACGTACTTCAGCCCAACGCAACAACGCCGTGGAGACTGCGGTAAAACCTAAGAAAATCAGTGCGACAAACATATAAAAAGTAAACGGTAATTGTGTACTGCCAGCGGCTAACCCCGCTTTACGCACCATATCATCCAGGCCGATCACCGATACCAATGCAGTAGTTTTCAGTAAAACCAGCCAGTTATTACCAAATCCCGGCAACGCATGCCGTACCATTTGTGGAAATAAAATCCGGCGAAAAACCTGCCACGGTGACATGCCATAAGCATATGCCGCTTCCAATTGCCCTCGCTCAACGGCTAGGATCGCGCCCCGAAATGTTTCCGCCATATAAGCGCCAAAAATAAAGCCTATCGCCAGAACACCAGCAATAAATGGACTGATATCAATGTAATCTGGAACGTAAGAAACCCATTCGTGATCAGGGTTGCGTCCTGTTAACCAACCGTTTACGCCTTCATTAATTTGGGTACATAAGAAATTCAGGAAGATCTGCCCACCAAAGAAGATCAACATCATCAGTATCAAATCAGGGATGCCACGCACCAGCGTCGTATAAAAAGTAGCAATACCTTTAGCCACACGGTTTTTAGATAGCTTCGCCAATGCACCCATCATGCCCAATACTGCCGCAACCAATACTGACAGCAACGCAACTTCCAGCGTGATCCAGGCACCATCTAGGATCGTGGCACTATAGCCTTTCAAATCGAACATACCGTTATCCATTAAAACGGGCCCTTTATGGGCCCGTTAAATACAGAAATTATGAACGAGCGGTTTTATTCGCCGTAAACGTCAAAATCAAAGTATTTATCATTAATCTTTTTGTAGTTACCGTTAGCGCGGATATCTTTGATGGCTTTGCTGAACATTGCTTTCAGATCACCATCACCCTTACGTAACGCAACACCGGCACCTTCACCGAACCATTTTTTCTCGGTTAAGCCTGGTCCGATCAAGCTATATTCGCCATTTGATTTTTTCACTAAACCATCAATCAACGAAGCAGCGTCAGCCAGAACATAATCAACACGGCCAGATTTCAGATCCAAATATGCTTCATCAGCCGTGCCATAGCGTTTGATAGTGGCGTGCGGGAAGTTATCAGAAACATAAGTATCCATGGATGTAGCGCGCTGCACACCAATCTTCTTATCTTTCATGAAAGCATCAGTCAGCTCAAGTGTAGCGCCTTTTTTAGCGGCAAAACGAGCTGGAACATGTTGATATTTTTCAGAAAAATCGATGCTTTTCTTACGTTCTTCCGTAATGTCCATGGTGGAAATAATCGCATCGAATTTACGCGCCATCAGACCAGGGATCATACCGTCCCAATCCTGTTTTACGATGGTACATTTTACTTTCATTTGTTCACACAGCGCATTGGTGATATCAACATCGAATCCCAATAATTGGCCTTTTTCATCAACGCTGGAAAATGGGGGGTAAGCACCTTCAATCGCAACACGAACTTCTTTCCATGGTTTCGCCTGAACACCAGTAACCATCAAACTAGCCATAACGACTGTTAACAACAGTTTTTTCATTGTTTGCTCCTTGCTGATTTTATAAGCGTATCAATAAGTGGACGATATAAACTGACGGAAACGCTCTGATTTAGGATTGGCGAAAAGCTCTTTCGGATCACCATCCTCTTCAACTCGTCCCTGATGCAAAAACATCACCCGATTCGAAACATCACGTGCAAAAGCCATTTCATGTGTTACTACCAACATAGTCCGGCCTTCTTCTGCCAAACCACGCATGACAGACAACACTTCCCCCACCAATTCCGGATCCAGCGCTGAGGTGGGTTCATCAAACAACATCACTTCCGGGTCAACCGCCAATGCGCGAGCAATAGCCGCACGTTGTTGCTGCCCGCCAGACAAATGGCCAGGATAATAATCACGACGCTCATACAGGCCAACACGATGCAATAATGCTTCTGCTTTCTCGATCGCTTCTTGGCGCGGCACTTTCAACACATGCACGGGGACTTCAATGATGTTTTGTAATACCGTCATATGGGACCAAAGATTAAAACTTTGGAATACCATCGCCAATCGGGAACGGATCCTAGCTACCTGTTTAGCATCTTCAGGTATCCGTTCACCAGATTTGTCGGCTTTCATACGAATTAGCTCACCATGGACATAAACATCTCCACTGGTAGGCGTTTCCAGCAAATTTATACAACGCAAAAAAGTTGATTTGCCTGAACCAGACGAACCAATAATTGAAACAACATCGCCTTTATGCGCTGTCAGATTAATCCCCTTCAGTACCTCATTGGAACCAAAGCGTTTACATAAATTCTGCACCTCTAAGGTGGCAACTTGCTCCATATATGAGCCTTTCCCAATAATCGCTGAACACAAAAATTCATTGCAAAAATGATACCCGGAAAAATACCAGCATCGGCTTTAAATACAAAATTATTATTGATATTTTTTTAACTAAGCAGCATAAATATTCAAATTGTGAATTTATTATGCATTTTATACCTGCAAGTCTTCTAATGAAACTATAAGAACTATTCCGACTCTTCGCTCGATAATCAGCCGCTCTATTTTCACCTTTTGAGGTCTGTAATAGTTTTGTCATCTCCGTATTTTAGTTTTATATGAGCTGTGATATACGGAAAGTACTTGCCGGGATACAAGTCAGCGGGTTAATTCCTGCAATACGTCAAAACTCATTTGGTTATGCATAAATGAATTTTGGCCTACAAAATGCTTATTATAGTTTGTACGTTCTTTAGTTTGAGACGAGGGGGTAGTTCCATGGATAGGTTCTCACTGGAAACAGAAGAGCTGACCGTCAGCGACACTGATGTACGTCAACGCCAGGCAAACAAAAAACGCAAATGGAGAGAAATCGAAGCCTTAAAAGACAGATATCGCTTGCAACGAGAATTACAGTCTATCGATTTTAACTATGAGTTAAGCATCAACGATGTTTCACTGAATTGAAAAAAAGGGCGCTAATTAGCGCCCTTTTTTATTTTAAAATCGACATTTATGCGGATAATAACTGCATAGCCAGATCTTGATAGCGTTCGGCGACTTGTCGCCCAAACAGTGGATCATCACTGGTCATATTTGCCCAATTATGCTCCAGATGACGCCAATCATCTTCAGTCATGGCTTTCCGTAATAGCGGAAAAACGGTGCCCTCTTCATAATCCAAATGCTGTTGTTGCAACGCAATAAATTGCTCTAATGCTAACGCAACATGATCCAGCGGAATGACAGCATCCATCAGGATCATATCAACCATTTCACGAAGCCCTTCGCCACTACTCACAATCAGTTTATGCTGATCTTTAAGTTCAGAAGTTACACTAGTCGGATCACTGCACCGGTACGCAACATAATAATCATAAATCAGATCTTCTCGCGGATGATGGCGTGTATCTGATACTTCACTTAAATAACTCAGTGCATCTTTAAGCAAATCGAAGCGTATCGTTTTTTCACTGCGCAACGCAGTCAATTTGTCACGTAACACATCCAACAATCGGGAAATGTTGAGGTGATCTTGGTGCAAAATATCCAACATGGTGCACGCTCCTGAACAAAATACCAAAGATGACAATTAAAGAATTATAGTAAATTTTATAATCAATCGTTGGTCTAACCTTAAATGTGCCAGCGATATCACGCAATCAATGGGATCTGCCAGTTTATTTGTGTTTTTCCAGCATCTGCTAAATATTGATTTGTTTTAGAAAAATGCCCACACCCCAGAAAACCACGATGTGCCGATAACGGGCTTGGATGGGGAGCCATCAAGACATGATGTCGTTGACGATCGATATATTGTCCTTTTTTCTGCGCATGATTTCCCCACAGCAAAAAGACCACACCATCCCGCGATTCATTCAGGTTCGCAATAACGCGATCCGTAAATGTTTCCCAGCCTAGCGAAGCATGCGAGTGCGCTTTTCCTGCTTCGACCGTTAAAACGGTGTTTAATAACAGCACTCCCTGCTCTGCCCATGACAGAAGATAACCATGTTTAGGCGTTTCAAACCCTGGAATATCACGTTGCAATTCTTTATAGATATTGACCAATGAAGGGGGAACCGCAACTCCTGGTAATACGGAAAAACAAAGTCCGTGTGCTTGGTTAGGCCCGTGGTAAGGGTCTTGGCCTAATATCACCACTTTAACATCAGCAAACTCGGTATATTTGAAAGCATTAAATACATCAGCGGATGGCGGGTAAATAGTCTTGCCTGATTCGCGTTCATGCCAAACAAAATTCATTGTTTCTTGAAAATACGCCTGCTGTTTTTCTTGCCCCAGCACATCACTCCACGTTTGCATTTTGCTCTCCCGCTCCGCATCAAAACGCTATTTTAGCTTACTTCACCATTAAACGGGATCAGACAAATATGTAGTAAAATTACAAGAAAATGATATGAAAGTTTCCTGACATTTTTAATGTTAGATACAAAATGTATGTTTATTGATTCAGATCAAGCTTTAAGGGGAATAGACCTCAGCTTTACATGGGTATGCCCTTGCACATAGTTAGTAAATTTACTAATGTAGTATCAAAGATACATGATTAAACCAAGCCGGTTTAATCCCCTGACATAACGGGGCATTTTTTCTTGTATATGTGACAAGAATCGCCCCAAACTATCGAGGTATATATCATGGTTAAGGGTATTCAAATCACTCAGGCAGCTAATGCAGATCTGATCAATTCTTTCTGGTTACTGGATGAAACAAAACAGGAAGCTCGTTGCCTGTGCTCTAAAGATCCACGCTATACCGAAGATCAGGTTGTAGCTGTTGAGTCTCTGGGTAACATCGAATTTCGTGAAGTGCCAATGAGCTTTGCACCACAAGTTGAAGGTGGTCAGCACCTGAACGTAAACGTTCTGCGTCGTGAAACACTGGAAGATGCTGTTGCGAATCCAGAAAAATATCCACAGCTGACAATTCGTGTTTCTGGTTATGCAGTTCGCTTCAACGCACTGACTCCAGAACAGCAACGCGATGTGATCACCCGTACATTTACTCAATCACTGTAATTTGCTCGTTGTTGCCAGACGAACAGACAAAAAAGCCGGATTAGATATCCGGCTTTTTTTATTTTCAATTTTCAGACGGGAGTGAGTTTATATTCAGCTTGCCGTTTGGAAACCATGGAATTACAGCTGTTACAAAAATAATCGACTGCGCCACATGCTTGCAAACGTTCGAGTTCAGCATGACAAGTGGGGCAATAAGCAACGAGGCTAAACTGTTTTGCACAGTGGACACAGGTCGTTGTTGCAAATCGCGGATCAAGTCCTTCTTGTTGGCAAGAAGGACAGGTGATTTGATAAGCCATTTCACCTCTCCTTAAGAGTAATTACCCTTTCTTAACAAAACTCATCATACGGCGACGTTTGCGGATCTGAGTTTGTGTCAACTTATTGCGTCGCCCTTCAAATGGGTTATCACCTTCCTGGAATTCAATATGGATAGGTGTACCCATAATTTTGAGTGACTTCCGGTAATAGTTGATCAGATAGCGCTTATACGATTCAGGTAAGTCTTTAACCTGATTACCATGAATAATGATCCGTGGTGGATTATAACCACCAGCATGCGCATATTTCAGTTTCACACGGCGTCCACGTACCAATGGTGGCTGATGATCTTCAGCAGCCATGTTCATGATACGGGTCAGCATCGAAGTACTGATACGTTTAGTTGCCGAGCGGTATGCTTCCTGAATTGAATCAAACAGGTTACCCACACCAGAGCCATGCAATGCAGAAATGAAATGCACACGAGCAAAATCAACAAAACCAAGACGACGTTCTAAGTCTTCTTTGATTTTCTCTTTCGTATCCTGATCCAAACCATCCCATTTATTCACAGCAATGACGATTGAACGACCAGAATGCAGAGTAAAACCTAATAAGCTTAAATCTTGATCAGATACGCCTTCACGAGCATCAATCAATAACAATACTACATTAGCGTCTTCAATCGCTTGCAACGTTTTAACAACAGAGAATTTTTCGACTGTTTCGTAGATTTTTTTCTTCTTACGCACACCCGCAGTATCAATAACGATGTATTGCTGTTCATCACGTTCCAGCGGAATGTAAATAGAATCGCGGGTAGTACCTGGCAAATCGAATACAATAACGCGATCTTCACCTAACATACGATTGGTTAACGTCGATTTACCAACGTTTGGTCGGCCGATGATGGCGAATTTAATCGGTAAATCCGCATAGCGATCTTCACCAGTAAATTCGTCTTCTTCTGATTCGACTTCATCAACATCAGTACCTTCCAATGCCGCCCAGTAAGCCGCATCTTCGTCTTCTGCCTCTTCTTCTGGTGACTTGCCAGTTAACTCTTCAAAGAACGGCGCCAGTGCTTTTTCCAGCAATGATGTTACACCACGGCCATGCGAGGCTGCGATTTGATAAACTTCGCCCAGAGCCAAGCTGTAAAAGTCAGCGCAGTGAGCATCGCCATCCAAACCGTCTGTTTTATTCGCGACCAAAAATACTTTTTTCTTTTGGCGACGCAGATGGTTAGCAATACCAATATCCGCACTGGTCACACCCGCACGGGCATCAACCATAAACAATACAACATCAGACTCATCAATCGCCTGCAGCGATTGTTCGGCCATTTTGACTTCGATACCTTCCTCGGAACCATCAATCCCGCCGGTATCAACGACAATAAAATTCATGTCATCGACAACTGCCTGACCGTATTTACGGTCACGCGTTAATCCTGGAAAATCAGCCACCAGTGCGTCCCGGCTACGCGTCAGACGATTAAATAATGTGGACTTGCCAACGTTCGGGCGTCCCACCAGGGCTACCACAGGGGTCATATAAAACCTCAATTATTAAATAAACAGAAGCCCCTGATACCAGATCAGGGGCTATAAACAAACATACAGTCCGAATTATGACGGACGTTTAATAGCAACCAGTTCGCCGCCGCGGGTTTGAATATAGATCAAATCCCCATCGATAATAGGTGTTGCGTACAAGCCAGCGCTATCGACTTCCTGCATAGCAGCAATTTTACCCGTTGTTTGCGAAATCCAGTAGAGATAACCTTCATTATCACCTACTACAATATAGTCGCCTAATACCAACGGAGCAGTCAGATTTCGATATTCCAATTGAGTATTGGACCATTTTTCTGTGCCCGTCGAACGGTCAATCAAATAAATATGAGATTTTGAATCGGTGATGGCAATGTCGTTTACACCAATCCCCATATTTTGATAAGAAGCATATTTACGCTTCCATAATTCATCCCCGGAGATCAGCTTACGGGAAATCAACTGGCCATTGTAAGCAACAGCGTAAAGCTCATCATCAACAATCACCGGCTCAGCATCAACATCGACCATTCGATCAAGGTCAGTTTGTCCATGCGGTGTCGCAACACGGGTTTCGTTGACTAACTGGCCATTTTGCAGCAGTACGATGCCAATTTTACCATCAGCCCGACCATACAGTACACCACCAGCAGCAATGACAGGCGCCGCAGTGCCACGCAATGTCAAATTAGGTTGTTCGCTGGTAACCGTCCAATCGATCTTGCCGGTTTCACCATCCAACGCCAGTAGTTGACCAGCGCCAGTTGAGATCACAACTTTTCCAGAGTCAGTTGCTGGTGTAGCTAGAACTTCACCGCCAACATCGGTGTGCCAAATCAGTTCGCCAGTTTCTTGTTTCAGCGCCAACATTTGTCCGTTTTCTGAACCAACATAAATACGGCCATCTGCTGCCGCAAGACCGCCTGATAAACGGACACTGCGTTTTCCTTCATAGAAAGGTTGATCGCTCAGATCAACACTCCACAGTTTCTTACCACTCAGCTTTTCAAAGGCATAAACGCGACCATCTCGCGATGCAGCAAAAATATTGTCGCCAACAATAACCGGTTGCAGATGCGAATAAAATTTGCCGACGCCTGAGCCAATACCACTACTCCAAGCTGTTTCTGGATGAAAAGCTGACTCAACTACAGGTACGTCAGCCATCTTAATGACATCTTCTTCTGAACTACAGCCATAGAGCAATACACTCCCCAGCAATAGACAGCTAAATTTTTGCCAACCTTTATGCATTAGGTTCACCATCCTTCGCTTTATTTCGCTTTGGGTGTATCAGCTTTTTCGCCGGCTACAGAAAGATCATCAAGTTTCATCTGTAAAACAGGATTTGCACCATTTTTACTAGCTTGCAATGCAACAACATATGCCGCACGAGCTTTTTCAGGTTGTGCCGATGCCAATAATGCATCGCCCCTGACTTCAGCAACAGTGGCTTTATATTGTTCAGCTGTTACTGCATCCAATGCTTTTAATGCATCTGCTGGTTTATTCATTGCCAGTAATACCCGAGCTAAACGGATACCCGCAACAGGTTTAAACTCATCATCGACACCATGTTCAGCCACGCGACGTAACTGTACTGCCGCTAATTCCAATTTATTAGCTTTCACTGCGTCAGCCGATAATTGTAATGCAGCCAGATCACCGTAGGTATCGCTGCCATGATCAGCGATAAACTTACTAACAGCACTAAATCCCTTCTCATGCTGCTCAGCTAACACTTGCATCACTTGTTGATATGCAGCTGCCGATGCTTCACTACGCTGTTGTACATAACTGTTGTAATAACGCCAGCCAAATAACCCGACAAACCCAATTACCACACCAGCAATAATGGACTTACCATTTTCTTGCCACCAGGATTTGATAGCTTCAACTTGTTGTTCTTCGGAATTGTATATGTCCACTATTATTCTCCCAGCTGATCCAGTATCGGTAACAATGCTGCAGCAGCAATCGTTTGCTGTTCTATTTGATCACGTAAAAATTTAACGGTGACTTTTTGTTCCGCAACTTCCGTTTCACCCAAAATCAATGCGATTCTGGCTGCAACTTTGTCAGCTCGTTTCATCTGCTTTTTAAAATTACCACCGCCGCAATGCGTCATTACACGTAACTGCGGACGTTCATTTCGTATACGCTCAGCCAGCAATAAACCAGCAGCTAGCGTGCCCTCACCAGCCATACAGATATAAACATCAACCGTAGCAGGCAGATTATGGATTTTCTCCAAGGTTTCAAGCATCAGAGTCAAACGTTCCAGACCCATTGCAAAACCTACGGCTGGAGTTGCTTGACCGCCTAGTTGCTCCACCAGACCATCATAACGACCACCACCACAGATAGTCCCCTGTGCACCAAGGCTATCAGTCACCCATTCAAAGACGGTGTAATTGTAATAATCTAAGCCACGAACTAAACGTTCATTAACTTGATAAGTAATTCCGGCGGCATCCAGTAACGCTTTCAATCCACTAAAGTGCGCTTTGGTTTCTTCACCGAAATAATCCGTCAATGTTGGCGCGTGCTGTAAAATTTCCTGCACTTGCGGACTTTTCGTATCCAGTACACGCAGTGGATTAGAGTACATCCGGCGCTTGCTTTCTTCATCGAGTGATTCTTTGTGTTGCTCAAGGAACACAACCAAAGCATCACGATAAGCCGCTCGCTCTGCAGATGAACCTAAGGTATTCAGCTGTAAAGTTGTAAATTGCTCAATACCTAACTCACGCCACAAACGGGCGGTCAGCATGATCAATTCCGCATCGATATCTGGCCCATTCAGACCAAATACTTCCACACCAAACTGATGGAATTGACGATAACGGCCTTTTTGCGGGCGCTCATGGCGGAACATTGGCCCTACATACCATAACCGACGTTCCTGATTGTAAACCAGACCATGTTCGATACAGGCACGAACGCAACCCGCGGTTCCTTCCGGACGCAGAGTCAGACTGTCACCATTGCGGTCATTAAATGTGTACATTTCTTTTTCAACCACATCGGTAACTTCACCGATGGCACGTTGAAACAGATTAGTCATTTCGACAATCGGCATCCGAACTTCAGAATAACCATAAGAAGAAACGACACGTCGTAAAGTTGCTTCGAGCATTTGCCAGACCGGTGTTTGTTCCGGTAGGCAATCATTCATTCCACGAATTGCCTGAATTTGTTTAGCCACAATAATTCTCAAACTTCTAATACAAAACTGCCCGCATTATAGGGAGTTTAAAAAGACAGGTACAACCTGCCAACTGAGTAACGAAAAAACGGTCTCTTTGTTACTCGTGATGTTGTTGGATCGGAATACGTTTTCCTTGATCCAGCTGTGATGCTTTGGCTCTAATTCGAGCTTCAAGCTGATCAAGAATATTTTCATTATCCAGACGATCAACGCGTTCACCGTCTTCATACAAGGCACTCTTGCGATTCGCCCCCGCCAGACCTAAATCCGATACCAATGCTTCACCCGGACCATTCACAACACAACCAATAATAGAGACATCCATTGGTGTGATAATATCTTCCAGACGCTCCTCTAACGCATTGACTGTGCTGATTACATCAAACTCTTGGCGAGAGCAGGTAGGGCAAGCGATAAAGTTAATACCACGCGCACGAATACGTAATGACTTAAGAATATCAAAGCCGACTTTGATCTCTTCTACCGGATCGGCGGCTAATGACACGCGCAATGTGTCACCAATACCATCTGCCAGCAGCATACCCAAGCCAATTGCTGATTTCACGGCACCGGAACGGAAACCGCCGGCCTCAGTAATACCCAGATGTAATGGTTGTTCAATCTGTTTAGCTAAGAGTCGGTAAGCTTCGACGGCCAGAAACACATCGGATGCTTTGACACTGACTTTGAATTGATCGAAGTTGAGTCGGTCAAGGATATCGACATGACGCATGGCCGATTCAACCAGAGCTTCCGCAGTTGGTTCACCGTATTTATCCATCAGCTCTTTTTCAAGTGAACCGCCATTCACACCGATTCGAATGGGAATATTCAGATCGCGCGCACAATCGACGACGGAGCGAATACGATCTTCCTTACCAATATTGCCGGGATTGATACGTAAACAATCAACACCATATTCCGCCACTTTCAGTGCAATACGATAGTCAAAATGAATATCGGCCACCAACGGAACGGAAACTTGCTGTTTGATCAGCTTAAATGCTTCTGCTGCATCCATAGTTGGTACAGAAACCCGCACAATATCGGCACCGACGCGCTGCAGTGCCTGGATTTGCGCTACAGTAGCAGCCACATCAGTGGTCAACGTGTTCGTCATTGATTGTACCGATATCGGCGCATTACCACCTACCGGTACATTTCCAACCATGATCTGTTTACTGATCCGGCGCTTAACAGGTGAAATGTGCTGACTCATAACTTAATTCTTCAACGGTAACTTATAACGAGCAACCACACCCTGACGAATGTAGGACGACATATCAACAGCCTGCCCATGGAAGTAGACAGCAACTGCTCTTGGTGCACCAATCGTTAAACTAAACGGTTCTTTACCCGATACATTAACTTTATCGCCGGCATTTTTAGTGCCTTCAAATAAGGACTTTCCTGACGCATCTGCAACTCGTAGCCAACATGAAGCTTTGAATTGCAATTGCAACGCGATTGACGCATCAACTGGCGAATCAGCAGTTTCAGGTTTTGTAGTTGCCGTAGAGGCAACAGCCGCCGATGATGCTGGTACTATTTTAGTTTGTTCTTGATTATTTTCTTCAGCCGCAGCATTCGACAACACAGTTGGTTCTTGACCTTCATTATCAGCGGCTACTGGTAAATCTGTCGATGTTTCAGCTGTATCTTCAGCACTGCTGGTTGCAGTCACAGGTGCAGCACTGGTTGTCGCAACTGGATTAGCCGTTGTGGCTTGAGCTGCGCTCGGTTTTGCCGCCAAAACAGCATCGGTTGCTTTTACTACGAGTTGCCCAGCTTCATTGATTGCAGTTGGAACTGGTTCTTCTGCTGGCTGTAACCACCACCATGTTCCACCTAAACCGGCTAAACCAATAAACAAAACCCAAGAGATGAAACGTACACGATGCTCACTCGCTTCGCGTTGCGTGCGCCCAGAAAAACTATACATTTCACTGTATTGTTGATCTTTTAATCCCAGACGATCATAAGCTGCTAATACCGCTTGCTCATCTGTACCAACAAAACGGGCATACGTTTTCAGATAACCTCTGGTAAAGGTGCTAGCCGTTTTTTGATCAAAGCGATCTTCTTCAATATCGCGAATCAACGAGATACGTAAATTAAGACGATGTGCCACATCTTGCTGACTCATCCCCCGTTGTTCACGAGCTGTTTTCAATATAGTGCCCGGCGTTAGTTGGGCAGTTTCATGACGCTGTTCAGTAGTCATTGTTCTGATATCTTTTCGCTTGAATCGAGGATGGGAATTGCTGAACCAAGGACTGACCGAAAACATGCATATCCGCGATATGTCCCTGTTCTTGTGCGGTGCGAAGGCTCAACCATAAACTTTGTGGTGTTGGATTAGCTTTACTACGATAAGAGCTCAATATCTGCTGAGCTTCATCGGGCTTATGTGCATCCAATGCCATTTCCGCCAGTTCCAGCATTAATCTGACTTTATTGGGATTATAACCAAGCGCGAGGCGGTAATATTCCAGTGCTTTGTCTTTTTGCCCTGCTTGACGCGCGCAAATGCCGGCATTTTCATAACTATCGTCCATTTTTAAATAATGCGGCTGCACTACTGCACGTCGAAACATCTCATCAGCTTCGGCATAGTTATGATTGCGACAGAGGAAAGTACCATAATTATTGAGTACATCGGGATTATTACTGTGGCTAGAGACTAATTGTTCATACGTTTTTTGTGCAGAAGCGTTATCACCTACCGACTGGTAGTAATAAGCCATCGCAAGATAGGCATCCGCATTATTCGGAGCCATCTCAATTGCTTTTTCAAAATTATATTTTGCCGGTGCCATCTGACCTTTGTTCAGATAGCCCATGCCAAGCTCAATACGCGTTTTGGCAGCAGAAGCGCCATCAATCGAATTTTCTTGTCGCTCTGAATTTTTACCGATAATTGTAGTTTCGGTGACACATCCAGACAGCGAGATTATCGCTGCCCAGAGTAATAGAAGATGTCTTTTCATGTCTCAGTACATTAACGAACTGGATTTCAAAGCATTTTGACGGAAATCTCCTGCTCTTGCATCCGTTTTTTCATGGTTCGTTTCGTTCTGTCGATTACATCACCAACCAGCTGACCGCAAGCAGCATCAATATCATCACCACGGGTTTTGCGTACGATGACGGTATAACCATATTCCATCAAGACTTTAGAGAAACGATCAACACGGCTGTTGCTTGGCTTCCCGTATGGATTGCTTGGAAACGGGTTAAACGGGATCAGATTTATTTTACTTGGCGTATCTTTTAGCAGCTCAGCCAATTCGCGCGCATGTTCCATATCATCGTTAACATGATCAAGCAACACATACTCAACAGTAACGCGGCCATGGTTTGCATTCGATTTGCTTAGATAACGCTGCACAGAACCCAGGAATTCCTGAATGTTGTATTTATCGTTGATCGGCATGATTTCTGAACGCAGTTTATCGTTTGGCGCATGTAAAGAAATCGCCAATGCAACGTCTATCATGTCACCCAATTTATCTAGCGCAGGCACGACGCCGGATGTTGAAACAGTCACGCGACGTTTCGATAAGCCGAAGCCATAATCTTCCATCATCAAACTCAGAGCAGGAACCAAATTAGACAGATTCAGTAAAGGCTCGCCCATGCCCATCATCACGACGTTAGTAATGACACGTTTACCGGTATCTTTAGGAAAACCAACCACCTGAGCAGCACGCCATACCTGACCAATAATTTCTGACACCGTCAGGTTACGGTTAAACCCTTGCTGCCCGGTTGAGCAGAATTTGCATTCCAAAGCACAACCCACCTGCGAAGATACACACAATGTTGCGCGATCCTCTTCAGGAATAAACACGGTTTCAACTTCTTGATCACCAACTCGCATCGCCCATTTAATGGTGCCATCGGCAGAACGTTGCTCGGTGCTAATTTCAGGCGCACGAATTTCAGCAATACGCGATAATTTTTCACGTAAGGCTTTATTCACATTGGTCATCTGTGAAAAATCATCACAACCGAAATGGTAGATCCACTTCATGATTTGATCGGCACGAAATGCTTTTTCGCCCAATTCATCGGCAAAAAATGCACGTAATGCGTTACGATCAAAATCCAGCAGATTAACTTTATTTTCGCTCATGGATGCCTCAGAGACCTGTATAGAAGGGCGCGGATTGTACAAAGTTTATAGTGAAGTGACTAGCAAAAGAAATCCAAAACAGAACAAATATTAACCACTTTATTCTGAGGGCTTATTATCAAAAAAAGCTACTATTTCATATTCAAGATAATCAGCCATGCAGAGCCAATCCTGACGTTCCTGCGCTATTAATATTTCTTTCAGATAAAGTTGAAATTGCTGCTGTTGTTTACTGTTGCAATGCGACACAAGCGATACAAGATCCTCAAGGGTATCAACAATTGCAAGACATGCTTCAACATGTTTTCCTAAACGTAATTTTGTAGCTAAGCAGACCAAGGATGATTTAAGTTCTGTTGAGATCATTAACAAACTCCGGATGGTAAACAGTCCCTTCAATATAAGCACCATCTCTACTGCTATTATAAAATATGACTTTCGGATGATGGGCAATATAACGTTCCAGAGAACAAAGGTAACCACGAAAATTGAGTAACGTTTTTACTTTTTCATTTCTTCCGTTTAACACCCAATGTTTCGCCGCATCAACGGGCACACAAAGCACCCCACTATCCCAACCGGAATGCGTTTTATCATAGGGAAAACTAAAGTCTGCGCCAAAGAAAGTGATACTTTTCACGCCTGATTTGACTGCAAAATCAACCGCAGGATGTATAACACTACCGCTAGCAAATAATTTCCCTTTAGGATGTTTTTTACACATAGCTTCGTAAACCACACTGTGTGAGTATGCGCAGTAACGCTCACCCGGCCATGCAGCCAATAATGACGGGGTCACTAAAGGAAAATACACCAATTTTGGTTTACACATCATATTATCAGGCAAATGACCTGGATTAATTTCTTTATCGATTGAGATCACAATATCCGGATCAATATCATGAGCAATGAGTCCCTTCAATGCGGTATCTAAAGCAATGAATAAAGGTCTATTTTCATTCTGCCGGATAGTAGATAACCTTTCATAATGATCAGACAGTGTCGGCCCGGATGCTAAAACAAATGCATCACGACCTGAATATTGATTGAATAGTTCCGCAACATCTTTATCGTGCTGAATATATGAAAGATTCTCTTCCAATCGAGCTTTAAACACCGGATTATCCGCGGTGAACCGTTGATTCAGATAGACAATTTCAACCTCTGCAGCCAAACGATCTCTTATTTTAGAATTAGTGTTACTTGTTAGATATAACTCTGGTGGAGAAACAAAAAAAGGTAATTTAATTTCATTAAAATCATGGGCAATATGAAGTCTGACTCGTTGATCAGAAAGCCAATCTGAATGATCAAGAAGATGGTTTACCAACATGAACAATGCTTCATTAAGGATATAAACATGTAACAGACGAAGGCTTTTCCGTTGTAATAAAACACGAGGAAGATCACCTAATCCAATGCCATACAAATGAAGTGTATCATTCTGAGGCAGCGAATCAGCCTGCACTTTAGCTTCATGAATTCGATCATGTCTGCTTGTTAGCTGTATTCCATTGACGATCAACGTAGAACCAAGACCTTCTTTGATCTCTGGCTGGAAATTGACAATCTCAACAGAACTCAGACGTTGGTGAAGGTCTGGCCATCTGTTTGCTATAACCGCTATATTTTCAGAAAAAAAATCACTCATGGCCTTAAATTTGGCTCCGAAAACGACAGGAAGTTGCACAATCATAACGAGTTAACATTGCATTATTTACAGATAATCGACTAATGGCTGGATTCTTCATGTTTTATCGCAAAAAGAAACTGTGTTTAAGGTAGAATTTTACTATTTGCTATCATAGAGTTACATTTTCTGATGACGCTGTTTAAGGATGAAAACATGTTCAATGATAAAAGTATTCTGATTACGGGCGGCACAGGATCTTTTGGTAAGCAGTTCATCGCTTCTTTATTGAAACAATATACACTGAAACGCATCATTGTTTACTCACGCGATGAGTTAAAACAATTCGAGATGCAACAAGAGTTTAACCATTCCTGTATGCGGTATTTTATTGGTGATGTCAGAGATGCCCAGCGTCTGGAAATGGCCATGCGGGGTGTTGATTATGTCGTGCATGCTGCAGCATTAAAACAAGTGCCAGCCGCTGAATACAACCCAATGGAGTGTATTAAAACCAACATCAATGGCGCTGAAAATGTCATTCAGGCTGCACTCAATAATCAGGTAAAGCGAGTTATTGCCCTTTCGACAGATAAAGCTGCAAACCCTATAAACCTGTATGGTGCAACTAAGCTGTGCTCTGACAAACTGTTTGTTGCAGCCAACAATATGGCTGGCACGAACCCGACATTATTCTCGGTCGTCCGTTACGGAAATGTGGTCGGCTCCCGTGGATCGGTTGTCCCATTTTTTGATAAATTAATCAAAAGTGGTGCAACAGAAATCCCAATTACACATCCTGACATGACACGTTTCTGGATAACTCTCGAGCAAGGGATTCAATTTGTTATTCAAAACTTCCATCGCATGAAAGGCGGTGAAATTTTTATACCGAAAATTCCCTCCGTCAAAATAACAGATCTGGCACAATCAATGGCACCAGAACTACCCATTAAAGTTGTTGGTATTCGTCCTGGTGAAAAATTACATGAAGTTATGTGTCCTAGTGACGACTCTTATCATACGTATGAATTTGATGACTATTTCATGATCACGCCATCAATTAATTTCAATACGCGTAATAATGACTTTTCAACCAGTGGATTAGGTGAACGTGGTCGTCTGGTAGAAATGGGTTTTGAATACAACTCCAAAAATAATGATCATTACCTCAGTATCAGTGAACTCCAGCAGCTAAATATGAAGGTGTTGTCATGATCCCTTATGGTCGCCAATCAATCAGTGAAGAAGACATCGAAGCGGTAGTTGAAGTATTGCGTTCGGATTTTCTGACTCAGGGTCCTGTTGTTCCCCGTTTTGAACAGGCTGTTGCAGATTATTGCAGTGCACAATTTGGCGTAGCCGTTAACTCCGGCACAGCAGCATTACATATTGCCTGCCTAGCGTTGGGCGTTGGTGCTGGCGACTGGGTGTGGACATCACCGATTTCATTTGTTGCCTCAGCTAACTGTGCATTGTATTGCGGTGCTCAAGTGGATTTCGTCGACATTGAACCTGACACTGGCAACATGTGTGCTCTTGAATTAGCTAAAAAACTTGAAATTGCAGAGAAAGAAGGAAAATTACCGAAAGTTGTTATTCCAGTGCATTTTGCTGGCCTCCCCTGCGATATGAAAGAGATCTATGCGTTAGGACAGCAGTATGGATTTTTAATCATTGAAGATGCATGTCATGCATTAGGAGCTCGCTATTACGATGAGCCAACGGGGAATTGTCGTTACAGTGATATCACGGTATTCAGTTTTCATCCGGTAAAAATTATCACAACCGGTGAAGGCGGCATGGCAATGACCAATGATCCCAAACTTGCCAAAACCATGCGGATGTTACGTAGCCACGGTATTACGCGAGAGCAGGAAGATTTCATCAATGAACCTGACGGCCCGTGGTATTACGAACAGCAAATGCTGGGATTTAATTATCGCATGACGGATATTCAGGCTGCGCTGGGGTTGAGCCAACTCGAACGTTTGGATGAATTTCTGACCAAACGTCGCGATATAGCTACTCGCTACCAGATTGAATTATCTAAAGCTGCTGCTATCGAAGTCTTCACTAACAGAGATAAACGTCTTTCTGCCTGGCATTTATTTGTCATCAAAACTAACCCTGCACAACGCGATACATTATTTCAACAATTACGGTCCGCGAACATTGGTGTGAATATTCATTACATTCCGATTATTCATCAGCCTTTTTATGCAAAAAAATATTATCTTTTGCCTTTAGCTCAAACATTATATAGACAAATCATTTCATTGCCGATTTACCCAGGACTTAAAGAACAACAGAAAACCATTATTCAATCTATTTTATCACACAATAATCATGTCAAAATAAATTTTTAATACTTCAATACAATAGAAAATATAATTTTTTAGGTAAATAGTATAGGCCAGACAGAGATAATCATTCTGGCTAATATGTTTTTATAAAAAATTTCAGCTATATTAATCAAGTAAATCTAAATTTTACCTTGATATCAATTTACTATTACCTACAAAGCAATTCGACCATAGACTATGACTCAAACCCAGTTAACAGGAGCGATGAAGATCTAATCGTCTGGATACATTACACCAACACCAACACCAACACCAACACCAACACCAACACCAACACCAACACCAACACCAACACCAACACCAACACCAACACCAACACCAACACCAACACCAACAGCCTTACATTTACATTTACATTTATCGAAAAAAATAATGCAAATTGAGTATATCATACTGAATAAATAATTACTCATCTATAAATAAGGGACCAATGCAACATTGGCTTTAATACTAAGCAAATACTTTATATATCGAAAAAATGTTTCAACACCACCAACGGTTTTATTACCTTCAACAATTAAATAGCTATTATTTTCGGTTTTTAAGTTATGACTAAGTTCATTGTTCATCACTCAGTTATTACTCCTGCATCAATAATAGTGTTTTACGAGCCAATATTTCCGGAGAATAGTTTTTTCTCATTTCATCTCGTAATTCATCACTTAATGCTACTGGAGTTTCTTTTAATAATGACAAAATATTTTCGACCATTAAACCCCAATCACCAAATGAAACCAGATAAGGATGTAGTACATGGCATAACGTTTCACGAGCACCGCCAACGTCAGTTGCAATCACCGGGCAACCAACAGCTTGAGCTTCAAGAATAACATTTGACATACCTTCCCAACGGGAAGTAGACACTAATAAATTAGCCTGACTCAACCAACTAAAAACATCTTCTTGCACGCCAATCATGTGAATATTTTGCTTCATACCAGCATCAGAGATCAGCTGACGTAATTCTGCCTCTAGCTTTCCAGTCCCAAGAAATACGGCATGGACCTCGGGATATCTCTGGATTACTGAACAAGCAACATGAACAAAAGCCTGAGGGTTTTTCTCTGGTGACAAACGCATACACCCAAGTAGTATAGGAGTATCTGCAGATAGTCCTAGTTCCTCGCGCACATTACGCTGAGAAAGTGGAGCATCAGGTAACACTGCATTAGTAACTACTGGAATAGTCGCGGGTAAAACACCAAGCCAATCAGCATACGAAGCAGCACCACTTGTACTGTTATTGAATAAGTGACAACCAGGTAACGCCATTAAAGTTTGATAATACCTGGAAAGAGAATTCATATCGTACAGCGTCAAATCAGGAAAAGCCGTAGGTGTAACATTGCGACCAGCTGCTAAAATGTACTTCGTTCCGACGATTAAACCAGCCATTGAAGCCGAAACATTTCCATCATCTAAATAGGAAACTATTGTACTAGGAGAAAAATCATTTAAAGCATCTACAGTGGTAACTATATCGTGCACCATGACACTTTCGAAATATGGGGCTAGCTGCCTAGCCAAATCACGCTGAGGTGACTGATGCGCCAGCAGAGGCCACATCTCACGAAAGGTTGGCAAGCAAAAAAATATCACTCCTGCAGCTTCAAGCATGCGAACCCAATGGTTTCCCTCTATATGATGCTGGCGACTACAGATGAACTGGACTTGCCATCCTAGCTGACGAAGCCCTAGCGCCAAGAGAACCATTTGACGCTCAGCGCCGCCTTTTACTAATGCATGGATCCACAACGAGATACGAGGAGTATTATCCAAACAAGTGCGGTTTTGACGTAAAGAATGCATTAATACGCGTAATTGTTCAGAAAGTGAGGGAGTTATAACTGTAGGCAAATATTGTTCATCCCGAACAGCAAGGAAAGGTAGCTGAATAGAATAATTGCCAAGTTGTGCTATTTGGTGGCAAATTTCATCACCAAAACGCTGAATATCGGCAAATATAATAATTACGACTTGCTCCGGCTTATACGTTAACAGATGCTCTGGTGCGACAACTTGAATATCAGCCAAATACTGACCAAGTGAATCACCTCGTGAGCCATCGATTAAAGATTCAAACACATAAGGTGCTTGTAATAAACGGTAATAAATATCGCCGGAAATTCCCCATCCAATAGCTTTTCGCTTCCCGCTAACAAGCTCTTCATGTATCAGGGGATCAAATGGCAAATCACTGCTTTTCATCGATCCTACTCCTGAGCAATTTTAAATGGGTGGCTCTGCAACCAAATTTCAAAAATCAGCAATGCCCATACATGGTAGAAACTAAAACCGTCAAAATTATTGTTCAGGAGAGTTTGCAATCGAGGGGCAGAGATCCAATTGGTCAGACAATAGTCACCAGATGATGCTAAAGAACGTAACCGTGAAATAGCGCATTGTTTTGCTACATTGTTCATTGGATCAATGCTAAATCCTTTCTTGGGACGAGCAATCCATTCTGCTGGTAAATAACGTTCTGCAAGCTGCCGTAGCAAAAACTTACCTTGTCCATTCTGGATCATACGCTCAGAACTTAGCCCTGCAGCAAAACGAGCAACTTCTACCGATAGATAAGGAGTTCGGCATTCAAGACTATGTTTCATGCTCATCCGATCAACTTTCGCCAACACAATTGGAAGATAATTAGCTAAATCAGCTTCGCGAAAACGATTTAAATATGGCCGGCTATCGAGATCTATTCGCCGTCTAATTGAAAGTAAATGATCAGACACGGCGGAAGGAATATGACCAAATAGTGTTTCGAGTTGACGATCTGCATACAATAATATTCTGCCAGAATAATATTCCCGACCTAAATGCCAGCTTCGATCTAGCATCTGCTGTTCTTTCCCCTCGGCGGCAGCTATCGTTTGCAGATAGCGACCATAACCACCAAACATTTCGTCACCACCATCACCTGTGATGGCTACAGTCACTTTTTCACGCGCAAGTTGTGATACCAGATAAGTTGGTACACATGAAGTATCTGCGTTTGGTTCATCCATACCAGCGGCTAAATCTGCCATTTCCACAAATAATTCAGGTGCCATTATCCGTTCGGTATGACAAGTTCCTAAATAATCAGCAAATGCACGAGCGTCTTCGTGCTCACTTTCCGGCGCGCCTTGAAACCCAATAGAAAAGGTGTTAATTGGAATTTTTAATCGTTTACAAAGTAAAGCAACAGCCGTTGAAGAATCAACGCCTCCAGACAGAAACGCGCCAACAGGAACATCGGCAATCATACGACGCTGTAATGAGCGCAGCAGGATCTCCTCTAGCTGATCAATTTGCTGCTCCAAAGGCAATTGATGTTCCGGCCCTGCGGAGCTTATAAAATGAAAATAGCGATTTGGAATTTCTAATCGGCCACCTACCACACGCATAAAATGACCTGGCTCGAGTTTTTGACAACTGCGATATATCGTGCGGTGACCAACTGGGTGCTGGAATAACAAGTAGTGAGCTAGATTATCGACACCAATAGTGGCAGGAAAATCAGGTAATTCAGTCAATGCTGATAGTTCGGAAGCAAAAGCAAATAAACCATCATGTTCAATGAAATAAAGGGGTTTTTCACCAAACGGATCACGAGCTAACAATAACTCCCGCTTTTGTCGATCATAGTGAGCCAGAGCAAACATCCCATCGAGCCGCGTCAGAAAATCAGCACCCTCCCGAACCAAGCCATTCACTAGTACCTCGGTATCTGAATGACCTGTAAACTGTACGCCAGCTGACATCAAACGTTCGCTCAATTCACGGTGGTTATATATTTCACCATTAAAAACAATACAACCCCGTTGCTGCTGATCAAACATCGGTTGATGTCCAGCAGCAGAAATATCAAGAATACTCAAGCGACAGTGAGCTAGTACACAGCGTGCATCATCAGAAACCCAAATACCATTATCATCAGGTCCACGATATGGGAAATGAGCCAACATGCGTGTGGTAATATCCTGCAATAATTGGGGGGCATGTTCGCCACTTAAACTCATGATCCCAGCAATTCCACACATAAAAACCTCTTAATCCAGCCAATGCCGGACGATGTTATCAATAGAATGCGCTATAGCTTGCGCGTCAAATTGCGGACTGATCACCGCCAGTGCAGCTTTATCTTTAAGTTGTTGGAGTCTTTCTGGCTCTTGAACTAATCGACGTAATGCAACAACTAATGCCCCTGGTTGATTTGAATAAAGCTCACCAAACAATCCAGCAGACAAAATATCGTTATTACCTGAACAATTTGAAGCCAATACGGGTGTGCCCAATAACAAGGCTTCTCCGATAACCATTGGGTAACCTTCTGCAACTGCAGAGGAAACATAAAGATTAGCGGCTCGGATCCACGGATATGGATTAGCAACAAATCCAAGTATAGATACGCTATCTTCAACTCGTAATTCAGTACATAACTGCTCTAAATTCGAACGTTCTTCGCCTCCACCTAATAATATTAAGTGTAATGGCAGCCCTTCCGCACGTAATTCTGCATGAGCTCGAATGAGAGAATCTAATCCCTTTTGTTTATGCAAACGACCAACACTCACATACGAAAAAAATGGCAAAACACAAGATGATTGACTAGCTGTGTATAAAAACTGAGGAGGTGGAAACGGATTGTGAATAATATGTTCTTGTCTTTCTGCTACACAACCAAATCGTTGATGAAAACCAGACTGAACACCGGAAGAAACAAAAATAATCTCGTCATAGTTCTGATATGCTTTCTGTTCTTCTTCTTGCGATAAATATGCAAAACTTGATGAATGCCAATGATAAAGATCAAGATGCACCCAACTAATACAACGAGATATTGAAGATGTACAACCTGAAATAATTTTGGTAGGGAACCCTTCGTTATAGGCAATTAATAAATCATAATCATCAGGAACAATGGCTGAAAATAACCGAGAAGCAGAGTTAAGCTTTATAGCATCCAATCCATCAATGATTTCCTGTTCAGATTGAAATAAATAAAAAACATTTATATCATCAGGGATTTTATCGAAGAAATTACAACGTTCCTTACCTAATAACAACAAGTCAATTGTATAATTAATTCGATTTATGTTAGCAAGTGTTATTGCCAATGCTTTTTCAACACCACTATTATTCAGACCACTAGCGCAGAATAGTATTTTTTTGTTTTTACCCAATTTACGTTCGGAAAGGGCTTCCCGCAGTCTCTCGCATGGTCCATTAGTTGAAAAAATATACTCAAGTTGCTCATTACGTGCAGGCAAATCATCCTTACTAATAATTTTGTTTTCTAGCACATTCAATTCAAGCAACTGATTACGAATTTCTTCAACATACATACTTGCTATCAGAATAAAATCATACTTTAACTGTTTTACATCAACTGGTGGAAGAATATCAACCCCACAAAATGATTGATAATGACGACTCGAATTGTTATCAAGAAAAGCTACGATTTTATATTTACTTTGTAGCCATGAATAGTTATTTATAAACCAACCGCCAGTACCAAAAATAATAATTTCAGGCTTCACATCAGCAGTCCTTATAAACAGCCAACAACTCAGCTATATGTTCAAACATACGGACAGGAGCACGATACTGTGACCAATATGTTTCTAGTAATGAATAATCCGATAATATTTTTTGCAATCGATCCAGAAAAGAAGGAATGCTTCCAGCTTTGAATACAAAATGCTGGTTATTACAACCAAGTTCCTGAGCACCACCTAAGTCACTACTTAATACTGGCACTCCATGACATACCGATTCAATAGCAACCTGAGGTAGATTGTCCTCCCAAAGTACTGGAACCAGAGTCAGATCCGCAGAAGCGAACAAAGTTGGTAATTGATCATGGCTATACCCATCAAAATAGATCAACTCACTAAACTTAGCCTCAAGAGAGCGTAATTGTGCTAAAGCTATGGGGTCAATATTACGAGCAGCGACAATTAACTTAATCTGTTTTGCGGACGCTATATCTAAAGCATTGAGTGCGTCTAACAAAAATGGAAAGCCTTTTTCGGCAACCATATATCCAGGATAAAATAAAGTTAATGTCCCATCAGATGCTTTAATATGTGGTGAGCACTGCTTTTCCGCTGCTTGCGTACCAATATAACTAACTTGTATCTTTTCAGAATGAATACCAAAACCTACGGCTAATTGCCGCACTCTATCGGAAACAGCTAAAACGCGATCGCAATATTGATTGATAG
Organism: uncultured Tolumonas sp.; assembly: GCF_963678185.1. Lineage (NCBI taxonomy): Bacteria > Pseudomonadati > Pseudomonadota > Gammaproteobacteria > Aeromonadales > Aeromonadaceae > Tolumonas > uncultured Tolumonas sp. Next base: position 3,644,001 of record NZ_OY782757.1, on the reverse strand, counting down.
CAGTAACCATTTGTTGTCTACGTTCAGAAAAAAACGAAGCAGTAATAGTTTTGTTTACTTCAAGCCGGCGATTGTGAACCAAAGCCTTACGTAACCAGCAGGCCCAAAGTTGTTCAGAGAATAGCCGAGGATAAAATGCAGAGGGAACTTCACGTTGCCACCACTGACGAAATAACCATTTAACTGATTTAACTTGTAGTTCACGCGCCATATCAATCTGGAAAACCGGACATGTAACACATGCATGACCATTATTATAATTAACGCAATTTTGCTGACTTCCTCGCCATAACTTCACTGTTGGGCAAAATGGATAATAATTATGTAACGAAAAAATTACCCGGCATGAAGGTAAATAATTTTTTATATTTAAAGAAGAAACAGGAAGCCCTTCAATATTGTTAAAATGAACAACATCCGGTTGAATTTTTTGTAGTAGCGCCTTCCAAACAGCTTGTGTTGAAGAAGCCGAAATAACTGATGCATCAGAAAATGCAAGGTGCCCAGGTGCAATAGTCTCTGAATTGACAATTTCAAAGATCCTTACATTACGATCTGGTTTTTTTTCTATCCAATAGACTTCCTTACGAAAAGGATTATAAGCCTCGCCACTGGAAATGAAATATATTTCATTTTCGGATAATAATGCATTGATTAGATTTTTTTGATAGACAGTAACACCACCACCTCGAGAGGAATTATAAAAATAATCAGCCCAATTATAAAAAACAATCTTCATGGAATAACCAGCATTATAAAAGCGATTAGAAAATTTAATATATGCCACTGTCAAAATGAATGTCGACTCTTTTATTAAGAGTCGACATTTAGCTAGCACACCTGAGCCATGATATATGGATAGGCATTAAAAAAACTAGTGATACCTCGTTGAACTAATGCATATGAAATTGAATCAAAATAGGCGCTAGCTATCACGATTTGCGGGTTTGCAATATCTTTTTTCATGAAATCATCTAATGAAAAGATAGATAATCCATCAAGCTGACCATTGTCTTTCGTCGATATATATCCAGCTATTTTGTAACCTTCCGCCTGTAAAAGAGTTTTGACCATTTGCCCTCCTTTACCTGCACCATAAATATAAATAGGCTGACTGGTATCAATTTGTGAAAACTCATTACGGCATCGAAGTGTTTTTACATTCCAAGTTAGCGGATCAGGAAGATCAATTGGCGAAAAACAAGTCATATCTTTGCGTAATTGTTTATCAGAGAATAGATATTCTGTATTTGCTTCACCTAATTTAGAACGCAGTAATATCAAACCTTTTTTTTGTAAACGGGGAATTACATCATAAATACGAGTATATTCCATCGGCCAACCACCTAACCAATCTTTAACATCGTGATAAAAAGCCATGCCACGATTTTTTTTATATTCACGAATATATTTCAGTAAATAGCCCAATTTGAGAGGGTTATAGTGCAAAACGAAACGAGCCACATACCAAAGTTCATAAGCCCAACGAATAATTTGATTTGAAGCCGTATATTTTTGCTTGATGCGACACCAAAACTCTGGTGATTCTGCAGACCAATCAGAATCATAAAGAGCGATATAGAATAACCCACCAGTAGCAACACGCTCCGCCGCATGATCAAGAGCAGTCCAGACTGCGCCGGTATGATGCAATACACCCCACGAATAAACTAAATCAAATTTACCCAATGAAGCCATGAAAGCAGGATCTAAGACGGATCCTTGCATAACAGTCCAATTTTTAGGTGCTCCTCGCATTGCATGCAAACCTTGGGTTGCAGCAACAGAGTCTGGATCATAATCAAAGCTAACGATCTCTGTAGCCCCAGAATCAAAAGCAGCAAGACTATGAATTCCGCTACCGGAACCAATATCTAAAACACGAAGCCCTGTTAAATCATTTCTTCCAACAAAAGTCAGTAAATCTTTACGTGCTTGATCAATACGTTCGTTTGATAAATGACTCTTTAAATAACTCTGCCAGTTGGCTCCAAACTCAAAACGTAGTTCTTCTTTTGTTTTACTATTCATTCATCACGCCTCATCGGGTGTAATGCCACGAGAAAGTTGGTGGCATAAATTTTGAAATACAAGCAATGCATTGTCTACCGCATCATCCATATCAAAATAGCGGTATTCGGCCAAGCGACCAAGAGCAACAATTTGTGAAAATTGGAGTAATTTTTCACGGCAGCGTTTATAGCTTGCCTGTGCTTTATCTGTAAAAAATGGATAATATGGCTCAAGATCTAATTCAGGTTGATATTCACACGGGTATTCATAAACGATACTTGTCCCTTCATGTGTTTGACCTGTTAAATGTTTGAATTCTGTAATACGTGTATAAATTTCATCATTAGGATAATTAACAGTGGTCACTGGTTGAAATTGTGTTTGAAATAAATGTTGATGTTCAAAACGTAATGAACGATATGGCAGAATATCTCTTGTATCAGGTAATAATTGGTCAATCATGCCAGAGTAAATTACTGGACCTGAAAATAATTCATCATCCAGTAAAATTTGTTGGTTTTCCCAGTTTAGGTTGATACGGTTAACCATCGGAGTAGAAAGACAAACCTCGATCAATGGGTTAGTCAATATTTTCTTAAAAAGCGCACTATAACCATCCGCTGGCACGGCCTGCCAAGGATCAGTAAAATAGCGATCATCGCGACTGACTACGACCGGCACCCTCGCCGTAACTTCTGGCGATATAGACTCTGGTGTTACGCCCCATTGTTTACAGGTGTAATTAACAAAGGCTCGCTGGTAAATAAATTCTGCTAACTCAGCCAGTAAAGGCTCGTATTCCTGTTTTAAGTTCAGAATAGGAATACGAGCCCCTTCACCAAAACGAGCAACCAGTGCTGTAATCATGGCTTGTGCTTTTTCAGCAGGAAAACAACGCTCGATTGAAGTTAAATTAAACGGAATTGGTAATAATTGCCCGTCGATCTGAGATAAAACGCGATGCTCGTAGGGGCGCCATTCGGTAAATTGAGATAAATAATCCCAAACATGTTGCTTATCTGTATGAAACAGATGTGGGCCATAACGGTGGATCAATACACCCGCAGCATCGTATTCATCATAGCAATTACCACCAATATGCGGACGTTGCTCCAACACCAGCACTTTCCAGCCTAATTGACTGGCCATGCGTTCGGCCATAACTGCACCGGATAAGCCAGCACCTACTACTATTGCTTGGAAATTCATGCTGTTATTCCAAAAAGTTGCTGTGCTACGACGGCAGGGGTATCTCGTTGTTCCCACGCGAAACGATGCCGGGCATCAAAAAAGCAGTGATCTGTGCCAGATGCTTCGATAAAACGCTGAAAACGAGCTTCATCACCTTGCTTCAAAAAATAAAGTGCTGTCGCAAACCGATAATGCGCCTTACCTTGAGCAATAATCTCTTCATCAATACAAAAGGCGCGGGCATTGTCACAAGCCCGCAATTGATCGGCTAACACTTGTTCGCGGCGTTCAGGTCTGCGTTTAGTTTGTCCGCCAAAACTCTGGCTATGAATCCGGTAGCGGCCATAAACCTCAGGAATAAAATCAACACTGCCTTTACCGTATAAAGCATTGAGAATATGCCATGGGTGATCGAGTATGATTTTACATTGTTCGTCGACTGCTTCAGTCAGATGCTCGTGTCGCCGGAACGCAATCGAACTGGCGTTAGGGAAACACCCGTAGCGGATCAGATGTTCAGCGGTTGCTTTTTGAGGGATATACGCAGCGTTATAGTAGTCACGGCTGTAATGTGACGTCACATTACCAGTGTCACTATCAAAGACCTCTGCTTCGTGATAGACCAGCGCACAATCTGGGTACAAATCTAAATAATCAGCTAGTACCTGCAATTTTCCAGGTAACGCAACATCATCACCATCGAGATAGGCAATATAATCACCTTTCGCTGCCTGAAGCAGACGTTTTTGTGTTTTGGCTAACCCCAGATTAGTCTCATTGCGTAACAATACTAATGCCGGATATCGCTGCGCTATATTTTTCAATATGGCAAATGAGTCATCTGTAGAACAATCATCAATTGCGATCACTTCAAATTCAAAGTCAGCTTGTTGTTCCAATATGCTAATCAGACATTCCGCAACATAAGCAGATAAATTAAAAACCGGGACTAAAACACTTAATTTCATCGGTCTGATACCAACTATGAATTTTTAAAGACAATAGCTACCGCAGAACATGTACAGAATGCCCAGCGCCAAAATAATAATATCTTCAAGTAATTAGGCAAATTCTAGGCCATATCAACCCAATACTCGGCTAAACTCTCTCAACATGTCATGACCATCCCAAACCCAATCGAATGCTAATGCCTGCCCGGCAGAACAGATTCTATCAATACGCATGGTTAAGCTTTTTTTTACCAACTCCACAAAATGCGTTTTATTGGCGCCAACATAAACACAGGTCTGGAACGATGCAGGCTGTGTTAACCAATCATCTAATTCGTCAACGATTTGATAAACCAGTAAACCGTCACCAAATCCACAGCAGGTTACATCTGCAGCATGACTGATCTCAGCGATAGTTAGATTACCAAACTGTACCACCCGAGAAATCAAACCATCACAAGCCGCTAACTGTAGGTTTACCGTCTGTTCTAACTTATCGGCAAACTCATCAGGAAATTGACATGAAAGTGCCAACCAAAAGCGTTGCCATAATGCTATTGACGGCTCGCCTCTCCAAACCAATAAAACAGGGGAAGCGCAGGCTTGCTGATTGAATTGACTGATATCCAAACCTAAACGTTGGATCAGTTGCGTAAATTCACTTTCGCTTAATTCGTTCAGATAATGGCTATCGAGCACAGCAACAGATTTACGTTCAGGAAAACAGAGCTCTTTTGCTTTCGCTGACAGCGGAATTTTTCTGATTTCATGAATAGTGCTGTCACCGCCCCAAATTACCCGGGAGTAACACACTGCCGAGAAATATTCGGTGATGGCATCGTTGTGCGGATACCGCACAAAACGAACACGAGCAGCAATAGCGTGCCATTCCACCTCACTAAACATTTGGTTTAGCAAATTGAGCATGGCTTCCTGAACCTGATTACTGCGTGAAGATAAACGCACTATGGCACTATTTCCCTGCAGTAGTGCGGCCAGCCAAGAGTAAAAAGCGACGGTTGGTACGTTTGATGGCACTAAATGAAACGTCAGCCCCAGAGGCATGAGATCAGTGTGCTTATATTGTTGCAGAGCTTGGTGCAATGCTGCAGGTCGGAGAAAAAAACCTAACGCAGCTAAATCCGGCTGACTATTCGCCAACTGTAACAAGCGACGTGACAACTCAGTCACAAAATGGATCACGGATTCGCTGAACACCGCTAAAGGCGCTAATTCAAATGCAGACCAAGTGGTATTGCGCGGACAAACCACTTCAATAGAAGCAAATAGTGCGTCATCCCAATGTGGCATCTTGACTGGTGTTATCTCAGTTGTGGCTAACGAAATGTGTCGCTGCATCCTCGCACCTCCGCTTTCGGCAAACGACCATGCACGACAAAATAACGACCTTTTCGACCGCAGGGGCAATCATCTTCCCCCAGACAAGTGCCGAGATCTTCCGTCAACAAACTATGACCGGGGTAGCTTTGCGGTAAAGCGGAAAGCACCTGAATCAGCCCTTGCTGTTTATGCGGTAAAACCGTAAGAGTTTTTGGATCTCGGATCAGCACATCAGCCATCACTGGCGTATGCAGATGCCCATGCTCGCAAGTGACAAAAATAGCGCCGGTTTGTTCCACCATGCCATAAAAATTGTGTACCTGCTGAATACCCAGCACATCGGCACAGCGTTGATTAAAGTCGCTGGCGCTCACGGCTAAATGCTCCAATTTTTTCCAGCCACCGCTGTGGAATAACACACCGCTTGAGAGTGGTAATTTGATGCTGCGTTTTTTCAATGGCTCCAATAAGCATTGCCAAACCATAAAGGTAAAACCAAACAGGAACACCGGCTGATCAGCATATTTCTCGCAAAACGCCTCAATCACAGGCCAATTCGGTTGCATCTGTTCGTCTAGTGCATAGTGATGATCACGCCCTAAAAACGACAGCCCCAATGCACCAGCGCCACGAGCAGAAAAACCGCTACGGTTTTGAATGAGAGCTGGTTGTTCTACTAGCAGCATCGGTAGGCGTTGTTTACCGATATATTCCTGCATGATTTTGACTAACACTTTACTTTGCAGCGCGGCACTGTCGCGATCGAGCACAATGCGAGACACCGCGCCGGTGGTGCCTGATGAAGTGAGAGTTTTAAAGATGGCATCATGAGGCACGCTGCTTAATAGGCGATGTTTAAATAACCGCACAGCAACATAGGGCAAAGCGCCATAATCAGTCGCTTGCAACTGTGCTTGGGTTGCCTGCATTAAATGATGAAACGGCTCACAATGTTGATCATGCCAGTGCGTCAGCTCATTGAGCCGAGGCAGTAATAATGCCTCTTTTTCTGCCTGCGGTAACAGATAAACAGGTGCTTGCATGAGTTGTTCGAGCAGTGCAGACATCATGCAGCACCAAACTGTGCATTAAGCGCTGGGTAATCAATTTTACCAGCATGAGTTCGTGGAATAGTATCAGCCACTATGACTTGAAATAAGCTCGGATGTAGTTGGTGTACTTCGCGTAAATGAGCAGTCAGTGGCTCAGTATGATCAGCGCACAAACAGGCCACACGTAATTTCTGATCTTCACCACAACAAACGACATCCCAGCCATGCTGCTTGCACTGCTGCTCAAACGCATCAAGTTGCCAGCGAATTCCAGCCAGTTTAATTTGCCGTTTCAAACGCCCCGTTACAAATAACAAACCTTGCGCGTTACGATAACCTAAATCGCCGGTACGTAAGCAAGGTTCACTCGCAGGTAAAGCTAAATCACTCAGTTGGCTGGCATAACCCAGCATCACATTCGGCCCCTGATAACAGAGCTCCCCAACACCCTCTGATAGCGAATTACCCTGTTCATCGAGAATCAGCATCTCACCTTGTGGAATAGGAACACCGATGCTGTCAGGATGCTGCAACGCCAATTCTGGTGGCAAATAAGTCATCCGCGCCGTTGCTTCGGTCTGCCCATACATCACATAAAAGGCAATCTGTTCATCCGCACACCAACGGGCATAATCAAGCACGCGTTCAGGCGGCATGCGCCCACCAGCTTGTGTCATGATCCGCAGATGTGGCCATTTTTGCCGCCGCAGACGTAGCTGCTCATAAATTTGGTAACTATAAGGCACACCCGTCAGCTGTGTGATGGGCTGGGTTTTCAGTAACTGCCAAAACCCACGCTCTAACGGCCCATCATTCGTCATGGTAATGGATGCGCCGCAAAGCAAATGACTGTTAATGACAGATAGACCATAGGAGTAAGCAAAAGGCAGCGCCGTCAGCGCCCGATCATCGGGTCTCATGCCTAAATATTGGCAGATAGAATTGGCATTAGCCGCAAGGTTGGCTTCACTTAGCCGAACTAGCTTGGCATTTCCCGTGGAGCCTGATGTCGTTAGCATCACCGCCAGTTCATCCGCAAAGTGATGCTGTTTCGTAGTGAGCTGAACAGCAGCATGATGAGGGCGCAAAAGCCAGTTCGGTTGATAAGTCTCGATCAACTGGTGCACCACATCATCCGATAACGAAGACGATAACAATATGACCGGATGCTTCGCGACCAGACAGGCCAAATAGGTTATCAGCGTGTCGGAAGAGTTATCCGCCAGTAATAACACCAGCTGGCGAGTGGCCCCCAAGCCTTCTGCACGTGCTATTGCAGCCAGGCAGAGCTGGGCATAACTGAATGTCTGTTCTTGCTCAAAAATAGCCGCGCCCTGATTTTGGGAAATTTGCTGCCATAAGCTCAAATCAGCATTCCTCCATCCACACCAATAACCTGCCCAGTCACATATGACGACAGATCGCTGGCCAAGAATAATGCGACTTTAGCCACTTCTTCCGGCAAACCGATGCGCCCCATCGCAATGCTATCGAGCCGTTGCTGAAATTTATCATCAGTCAGCGAGTGCGCCATGTCAGTATCAATGAACCCAGGAGCAATGGCATTAACTCTAATATTCTGTGCAGCCAACTCCTTCGCTAGCGACTGGGTAATGCCAATCACAGCGGATTTGCTGCCACCATAAACAGCCTGCCCTGCATTACCGACCCGCCCAATAATCGAAGCCATATTGATAATGCTGCCCTGTTTATTGCGTTGCATCATGCGGGCGGCATATTGTGAGCAATAAAGCACACTAAAGGTATTTGCTGAAAACGTTTGCTGGATTTGCGCCTGCGACACCATGCCAATCAACGCGTCATCCAGAATGCCCGCATTGTTAACCAGCACATCCAACGATTTAGTTACCGCAAACAGTGTGCGAAAACCTTGTTTGACCGATTCGGTATCAGCCACATCAAAAACGGCAAGATGAACGGTAGCCGAATAAGTTGCCACCAGCTCATCTTTTAACTGCGCAATCGCTGTTTCGTTGCGTCCATTAAGAAAAATCTCTGCGCCATGTTTCGCAAAAAGATGCGCTATCGCTTTGCCGATCCCTCTGCCTGCGCCGGTGATGAGCACTTTCTTGCCGGACAACAATAAATTCATGCGATTTCAACACCGTATTTCTGCAGGATCGCTTTGGCTTTTCCAACAGAGCTCATATCAATAATATCGTCGGTATCCAACATAATGCCGTATTCATCTTCCACCGCCGCAATCAGCGTCATATGTGCAACCGAATCCCACTGAGGAATGCTCTGATAGGTCAACGCATCGCTGATATCACTCAGATTGATGGCAAGGCTGTCGGCAAAAATTTGTTCTAAAGATTTCATATTAATACCTGATAAATCGGGAAATTTTATTTCTGGCAATCAGATAGTCAGGTTGTGTCAAACTAAACAACCCCAGATTATCTGCACGCTCACTATATTTGGTATAACCACAGGCTTCATGGAAACGAACTGAAGCCGCGTTATCTGCAAAAATTTTTCCATACAGCGTCTGTAAGCTGAACACCTCAAATGCCAGATCATTTAAGGCAAATGCCACGCAGAACGGCACCACATTATTACGGTATTCATCAATATAGATATACATGCCTGGTTCACACGTCTGCTGTTCGCGATCGATCTGAATCAAAGAAGCGACACCAATTGGTTGATCCTTAAACCAAGCCAAAAAATAATATTGGCAATCAGATTGTGACATGCGCTCAAACCATTGTTTTTGCATCTCTTCCGTAATGTGAGTTTGATCTAACATCAACCCTGCAATTTTAGGATCGTTACGCCATTGCCGAACCATTTCAATCTCATCACGTTGTAATTCTTTCAACGTAATACCATATCGGGAAAAGCAGAGCGGTGACTGCATGACAACATCTCAACCTGAAAATCTGGCGGTATTATATCATTCATACCACACTATATTATTGATAACCTGAAAAAATCAGGTCAGAGTGGTATGCTGATCGACATTCATTTATCGGCTGTTACCACAAACACTTTAGTCATATCAGACTATATGTCATGAGGAGATGCAGATGCCCATCGCCATTATTCCCGCCCGTGGTGGCAGTAAACGAATTCCAAAGAAAAATCTGCGCTCATTTTGTGGGCAACCTATGCTCGCGTATGCTATTAAGGCAGCACAAGCCAGTGGCTGTTTTGAACATATAGTTGTCTCAACCGATGATGTAGAAATTGCAGAGACCGCACGGCAATTAGGCGCCGAAGCGCCCTTTATGCGTAATCCGTCGCTGGCAGATGATTATACTGGCACCACTGCGGTGACGGTTGATGCCATTAAACAGCTCGACTCGTTAGGGTTCAACTCTGACGCTTACTGTTGTATTTATGCCACGACCCCTTTGCTACAGGCGGCTGACTTAGCGGCTGCGTTCCAGAAACTACAAAACAAACAGGCTGATTATGTATTTTCAGCCGCATCGTATGGCTTCCCGATCCAACGGGCGCTAAGACTCATTGATGGTGGATTTGCAGTGCCATTCCAACCTGAAAATATCATCAAGCGCAGTCAGGATTTGGAACCAGCCTATCAGGATGCCGGACAGTTTTATTGGGGCACCCGCGATGCGTGGCTGACAGGCAAAGGAGTGTTCAGTGGCAACGGTATCGCACATATTTTGCCGCGCTATCGTGTCGTTGATATTGATACTGAAGAAGACTGGCAAATGGCCGAACTGCTATATCAGGCATTACAACAGCATGACAACCAGTAACGTTTTATTCCGGCTCGATGCCAACGACCAGATTGGTACTGGCCATCTGATGCGTTGCTTAGTCATTGCTGATGCGTTGCAAGAATTTGACGTTACCTCTTGGTTTCTCTGCTATCCGCTGCCGGAACGGTTACACCAGCTCATTTTAGATAAAAAACATAGCTTGCTCTGCCCAACAGATATCGACCATGAATTTGCTCTGATAGCGCAACTCCAACCCGACTGGATTGTCGTTGATCACTATGCACTCGACGCAGAATGGGAGAGAAAAGCCAGACCACTCGCTTCCCACCTTTTAGTATTAGATGACTTAGCTGACCGACCTCATGTTGCCGATTTGCTGTTAGACCAAGGCCCACTGAGAACGCCTGCGGATTACGTCAACATCATCAATCCAGAATGCCGCTTATTACTGGGTTGCCGCTACGCATTACTACGCAAAGAGTATAAGCAGCTGCAACGCACATCTTGCCAAACATGGCAAAAAGGCCTGATCTGTTTTGGTGGTGCCGATCCGGCACACGCCACGTTATCAACGGTGAAATCACTAGATAAAATTCAAGATGCGCATCAACTTTCCTGGACAGTAGTCGCAGGCGCAGCAAACTCCGACTGGCCGTTATTACAGCAGTGGCAAACGGAAACTGCGCTCAACGTAACCTTGTTACCTCACTATGGCGACATGGCGACACTGATGAACGAACACGATTTTTCCATTGGTGCAGCTGGCGGCATGACATGGGAGCGTTGTTGTATCGGACTACCAGCGATCGTTATTCCTATCGCCGAAAATCAGAAATTTAACGACGACGTGCTAGCTCATTTCCAGCTTTGTGAGCGTCTGACATTGTCAGATTTATCAATTCCAGAAAAACTTGCTACCGCCCTTCAGGATCTGAAAATAAATGCCGATAGCTATTTTTCACGGGGACAAACATTTATTGATGGCGACGGTGTACCCCGGTTAATTGAGTATATTTTGAAAGGCAATAAGCCTGAGCAGCAGGAGCTAACAAATGAAAATTGCTGATCGCGAAATCAGCCTGATGCAACCACCCTACGTCATTGCTGAGCTGTCGGCTAATCATAATGGCAGCCTTGAGCGGGCAATGGATATTGTCCGCGCCGCGAAGCAAGCCGGTGCATCAGCCGTCAAGTTACAAACCTATCGCCCAGATACCATTACCCTTGATAGTGACCGCCCTGAATTTATGATCCATGGTGGGTTATGGGATGGCAAACGCCTGTTTGATTTATACCAATGGGCGCATATGCCATGGGATTGGCATAAACCGCTGTTCACATTAGCCAAAGAGATCGGACTTACTATTTTCAGCTCGCCCTTTGATTTCACAGCCATTGATTTACTGGCGGAACTCGATGCCCCGGCCTATAAAATTGCCTCTTTCGAAGCAATTGATTTACCGCTGATCCGCTATGCGGCTGAAACTCAAAAACCACTGATTATTTCAACCGGTATGGCGAATGAAGCCGAGATTGATGCCGCCCTCAATACTGCGCATAAATATGGCTGCGGCGATGTAGCTTTGCTGCATTGCATAAGCGGTTACCCAGCACCGGCGGAAGAGTACAATCTGCGCACCGTTCCGCACATGCGTCAGCTTTTTGGCTGTGAAGTGGGGTTATCTGATCACACGATTGGCAACACCACCGCGATCACGGCAACCGCACTCGGTGCATCACTGATTGAAAAACATTTTACGCTCAGTCGTGCCGATGGCGGGCCAGATTCAGCATTCTCTTTAGAACCAGCGGAATTGACACAGTTAGTCAACGACAGCAAAACATCATGGGCCAGTTTGGGAGCAGTAAATTACACGCCAACTCCAGCAGAAAAACAGAATGTGCAATTTAGACGTTCACTTTATCTAGTGAAATCAGTCAAAGCGGGCGATGTCGTTACCGCAGAACATGTCAAGTCAGTCCGGCCGGGACTTGGTTTGCCGCCAGCCGATTTAGATAACGTCATTGGCAAAATAGCAACTCAGAATCAAGACGCGAATGTGCCATTAAATTGGGCATGGCTGCGTTAGCTCACAGCATGGGGAGAGGTGGCGACTAACCCCTCTTCTTCTAATTGCTGGCACAACTTATCCAGTTCAAAAAATGACACATTAAAAAACTCAGCCATGCCCAGCAAACTCATAGAACCATCTGCATAAGCTAACAAATTCATCATTTTTCGCGTAGCCCAGGTACTGTCACGCGTGCTGATAGTTGGATATAACCCGCGTTTCCCCAATTGCGGTTCACAACATAATGTCACCTGTGGATAGCGATCCCGCTCTAATACTAATAATGCTTGTTGTAAAGCATTGAAACCGCCTTGTAACCCTTCCACAGAGATAAGCGACATATTATCAAGCGACGTATGATATTCCGGATAACAGCCATATTTACTGCGCATGATAGACGCAACAGGTAAGTTAATCAGTGGACTACAATATTGCCGTTCATCACTACCCCGATCTAAAAATGAATATTGCTTAAATGTCGGTGCAATAAATTTAAGGACATGACGGGCCACCCGATCAACCAAGCGATCACCTTGCCGTGTTGGCATAAAAGAATAAGTTCTGTCATCGCCCACACAAGTCACCACAAAACCAGCAATAGTGCGCTGTTTCATGATTTGATGATGAAATGAAAGGTAAGTAATAGATCCGATTGTTTCAGGTATAAAAACAATCCGATAACTATATTTACGGGGTGCAGATTTCAGCCAGTTCGCCAGATAAGTTGTAACCACCGGACCGGATAACTCATTATTAGCCATCGAGGGATGACAAATATAGGTAGAAAGTAATATTTCTTCTTCTGATTCCCCCGGCAAATAACATTCGCCATAGTTCAAACTGCCAGCGAATAATTCACTATCGATAAAAACCTTATATTGCCCCGGTAATAATGATTCACGCTGCGCATGTGAAAGACAAAACCCCCACCGAGGAGAGTAATATGACGTGACATAAGGGATTGCATCAGGCTGCTCTGGTAACGAATAAAGATAAGGCTGTAATTCTTCTAAGGATAAAACGCAATTAGTAGGAATTGAGTAACCGACAATATGTAAATTATTAGTTTTGAAATCAACGATACGCCGCCCATTCGGGTCTTCAATATAAGCATCTCGGATGATCCATTCTTGAGGAATGGTCCAATCAAATACTGATGTTCCCGATGGCACATCACAAATGTGTAATTCAGGTAATTCCGTTTGTAAGATCTTAAGGGTTTCTCTGACGCCCGCCCCCGTAATACTGCGGCAAATTGGCCATAAACGTTCTGCCAGCGTATACATTTTTGTACCCAACTCGTTGTGCTCAATCATTTTTTTCGATTCTATAAAGCATGCCTTCTGCCTTATTTTGTTTTATTAGTGTGCTTATTGCATTAAACATTTCGGTTGCATATATCCAGCGTAACCCAGTTTTCTGATTGGGGCGATCGCCATGATACAAGCCTTGCTGCCACAATAACTCCCCCGCATTAACGACATCAGTGACAACCCCTCGATCAATATCACGAACATAAAGTGAATATTCTCGACTCGATGTATGACCAGAAGCATCGGTATAATTACCGGTGAAGAATTTAAAATAGCGGTAATCCACTCGCATTATCTCTTCAATATGATGGTAATAGGTCATAGCACCTTGATCATTCACATCAAGCAACGCAATTTTTCCGCCTAATTCTTTCAATAAACCAAAAGGCGAATCGGCCGCATAACCACTGATATTTTCGCACTGAGCAAACCGCTCTTTTTGTGGCCCGATTACCGCAAAAGAATAGATCGGATGAGCCGTTCTGATCGCTACTGGGTGCAAACGCGCAGCTTCCGATAAGGCTCCCATCTGCGAAGGTGTTGTTCTGAGATCAAACGGTTGCCCCGATGAAAAACCGAAGTTAAACAATGGAAACAGCAGGGTGCCGGTATCACCAACAGCATCAATAAATGAAGCCAATATATTCTCAGGAGTGGCCGAAACACCCGCGCGTCTGAGCGCCACCATTGCCCGGATACTATTTGCGTGAATCAATACGGTATCACCTTGCTCGATACCGACTGATCGCCATTGTTCAGCTAACACAGACAATATTAACCTCAGAAATGCTTACCCTGGATCATATCTAAACCGCGGTGATACAGTGCTTGGATGGTATCCATAAATTCAATCACAATAGGCCGCAATCGACTCACCGCAGTGATTGCTGTGGTTTCATCTTCGATTGCATATAGTGTATGCGTAATTAATGTAAATACCGAACTAAAGGTACCAAATAACACATTCGAAATATGCCGCTGACGACTCAGCGCTATTTGTGCAAGATAATCCATTTGCGTTTGCATTATTTGAACAACCAATAATCTCTCTGGTGGTAAAGCTGACCACTCATCTTTAATTTTATTGATAAAGTAGTCGAAAAACTCATTATCCATATATTTTTGTATTTCTGCCCGACTGACAGCAACAGGGGCAGACATTTCATCCACTAAAACCCGGATGATCTCTTTTTTATCCAGTTCAGGCTCATCCGTTAAATCGATATCCTGAATATTTAACGGGTTTGCCCCCTTGATAGCCGCTCCGTCACTGCAATTAAAGCATCTGGCCTGGGGAAAATGACTAACAGCAACGTCCAACATCATGACAGAGGCAGAAAAAAGAGAGTTAGATATGACCTCGCCGCCAAAATTACCAGGAAGAATATGACTTCCCTGCGCTAAAGCCATAAACTTAAACTGCTGCTTAGTCTCACCTGATTCATCATAATACAAACTGTATTTTGAATGATGATGATCTTTTGATTTAAAACCATTATCTAAACCAGCAAAATAAAGCCGTTCAAAACCTAAATGCAGCGGAATACTAACCCCCGCATTACCAACAAGGGGGTTAATGAAAGCAATCTTTTTAACTTCATCGGTAATATTAGTATTGGCAAATAGCAAAGAAAACATCGGCTCATCCGCTTTCAGTGCATAAATCGACTTATCAAAAAACTGCTGACAATCAGGATGTAATATATCTGGGCCAATCAACAAGATATCTTTAAGAAAATCAGTAGCATTAATCTCTCGTAAAGAATCAGGAACAACAGTCACTCGTTCAACTGCAATATAGATATCTGGTTTTATACCAGCTCGATAAAGTGCAGTGACGGCAGTACCACAAGCAACAATCAGGATTTTTTTATGATTTCTAATAATAAAATCAATTGCAGAATCCAGCGACGGACCATTAGCAACAATAAAAACAGGAATGTTTTTCAACAGCACTGGTAATTGTTTATTTTTCTTTAGAAAAGAGACACCATTTTCTAAGTTATGCAGACTGTGAGAAAGCGAAAAGAGATTATCATCGAAGAAGCCCCACCCCATACTCAACAGATAAAACTCACTAGCAACTTTTTTTTGCAGTTTTATCAATTCTTCTGAATAATAATGAACAAAGCCAAATGTCGTTGCACAAATAAAAGGGGCTTTTACTGTAACTACTGCACGTAAATCTAAAATAACTTCATCTGCTTTTTGCCCGATGAAAAAATGCACGCCTAAGTTTTTACTCAAAATGTAATTAAGAAGATCTGACCATTCAAAAGTAAATAGTGACGCATAAAATAAATCTGCATCTGGTTCAAAAATAAAGATGTTTGCAGGTGTGCATTTTTCATATAAATACCCCAGTTGGTAACCTAAACCAACACCGAACATTAAACACAGAGGTATTGATTCAGGAACCTGTTCAGCCAATGGATATTCAGCTTTTATTTTTTGATTCTCAGATACTAATCTGTTCATATATTGAATATGTTGTTGATTAAAGTAATCATCCTCCACATTCATATTGAAACGCAATAGACTTGCACTACTCAAAACTTGATCAAGCTGCTCATGACATTCATTAAATGGACTCTCTCCATAAAAATGCTCTGCATTATTTAACCATCTGAGATTAGGCTCACCATTGTCAGTACAAAAAAATTCAAATGATTTTTTAGGCTGATAGTTTTTATATTCGGCGGCGATATTAGGCAAATATTGCTCCATAAAAGCAATATTTCTCTCAAACCGCAATGGCAATATATCCTGCATAGCAATATTTTGTTTTAACTGTTCATTTATTTGCTCTAATCTATTTTCAGTCTGAGCAATAACATCATTTAATTTAGTCATAATAGTCTTATCTATGCTGTTGGTATTGAGACATTGCTTTATTGCTATTGACTTGATTTTTTAATTTTGATTCGATCTCTTCTTTCTGTGTATTTATCTTATCCATTAATGGTTTTTCTTCATTTAATATTTGCAGACAAAGTACTGAGAGTATTTTTTTTGTAGCCATATCAAGATCAACTTTAAGCGATAGCTTTTTCAACAACATTTCTCGCTGATGAGAAATAATAACAGCTTGCTCTATATCAGAAATAGAAACAGCCGCATCTAAGGCGGCTGTAAGATTTTTCAATTGCTCTATATCACTTTCTATAGTGAATTTACTCATGCTGTTATTCCCTGTTGAGCTTTTTTTCATAAGCTGTTTGCTTATCTTCATCAGAGATCTGATCCCAAGCTGACTTTATAGTAATGACAAGATTAGCTACTTCGTCAATTGCCGCTTTATCCATATTACGACTTGCATCCATGAGCCGTTCATTCATATAAATATATAAAGATGCAAGATCATGGGCTATTTGACCTTGAGAGAAATCCAACGAATCCTGTAGCCCATTAACTAATGCCATAGCTTTTGAAATAAGTTGTGATTTTGCCTCAAAATCACGACGATCAATTGCACCTTTAGCCTGCGCAAGGCGTTCCAATAATCCCTGCATCATTAACTGAATTACACGGTGAGGATCAGCAACAGATAAATCAGCCTGCACGCCGTTTGATTTATAGGCTTTTAAATTTTTATTGTACATAACTAACTCCTACTATAAATCAAGATGATGAAGAAGACATTGAAGTAAGATAAGACGCCGATGATTTCATACTGGCCAATAGTGTATCAAGACTCCCGTATTGCGCTCGCAAACTTGCTTCATATTTTGTCATTTGCGTAGAAATATCGGCCTGTTTTTGCGTCAATGCACTTAAGTCTGTATTTAACCCATCAGTTCTAATCGAAATAAGACCACCCGTTTTCGTATAGTCTTTTAAGCCAGTAGACAACGTTCCAGCCAAGCCATCAGAGCCACCAAACAGAGAAACTACCTGTTCATAATTATCATCTAATGCTGTATCAAAAGTATCACTATCCATAGATAGGACACCATTGTTATCCATTGATATACCTAATTGAAAGATAGTTGAAATATTACTTGTCGAAGTTTTAGTGGAGGGGGTAGATATCATGTTAGTTACATAATTTTGTATACTTCTTGGCATTGAATCGCCGGCTAATGCACCACCATCATCTTGGCTTTCGCCCCCAACAACCGTATTTCGTTTACCTAAAGCCGTACTTTTTTCTATCAACGTATTGTAAGCATCAACAAACTTTTGGACTAAGTCCTTAATAGAACTAGTGTCTGTTGTTACATCCAATTTATTTGATTTTAGAGTAGTGGATGTTGTCGTTGTACCATCAGCTGCTGTAGTAGTGGTAGTATCGCTATCAGATGTTCTGATTGCTGTAAGTTTTAGCCCTTGAACTTTATCGTCAAACACATTGGTATCACTGGTTAATTCATTACCATCGACAGTAATAACAGCATCCGCTGCAGATTGTGTTTTAGTCATGCTAGCGGTAGTCAGTGCACTTAAAGATGAAACACTGGCGGTAATATTTAAATCTTTGCCCGTACCAGAAACGCCGGAGTCAATAACCAGTTTTGCTTTTCCATCTGAAGTATTAACTATATTTGCAGTTAATCCGAAGTTACTACCGCTATTATTAATACGTTTACGGATCTGCTGTAGTGTGTCGCCTTTTTTAACATCTACAGAAAAAGTTTTATCACCAGCAGAAAAATTCAGTGTGCCATCTTCAGTAGCTAGAGACGTCGTAGAACTGTCAAATGTAGTTTCATATTTACTGGTGGCAGCCAATTTATTGACAATAATATTATATTGTCCATTAGATGCATCATCATTGGTATCAACAGAGAACACAGGATCAGTAGCATCCTGTGTAATATTAGTGGTACGTTGGTTAAATGCGCCTTTAGCTGATAATTTATCTAAGGCTGAAGTAAAGTTTGAAATGGTTGATTTTAACTGAGACAACCCACTAAGTGTAAGTTGTGTCTCTGTTTTTCTATTACTGACCGGTGTGAGTAATTGCGATTGCTTTGCGGCAACGCTAGAAGAAATGATACTTTCTAAATCCAGACCGGAACCAGCCCCTGCTGAAGTTATTGTACTCATATCATTTCTCCTTTTGTTACATATTACGCTTTACGATCGAACAGCAACCCAGAAAGCTCTGAACTACTATCTTCGCCAGTTTGCAAAGATTTGATACGCTTGCTTATCGCTAACATATCCTCACTAGGAATCTGACGTATTACCTTCTGAGTTTCGGCATCAACAACTTTAATGACGACATCTTTCGAATCATTATCAACCGAAAAGTTAACAGACCAGCCTTTGAGTTGGCTAATATCTTGCAAAGATTGCGCCTGTTTTTCAATATCATCCAGTTTCGGCTTATCAGTATTAGATTTCTTTGACCCATCGCTATCAGAAGCCAATGCATCTTTCTGTGCCGTGTCTATTTTCTGCACATCTGAGATTAATTTGTTCTCTTGTTGTGCTGAACCAGAAACAACCTGAGCGGTCTTCCGACCGCTCCTTTCATCTAAAACTGTTGAAGAGAGACTGGCATTACTTACATTTGAAATGTCAGTAGCCATATAAAACCCCCTCCTATCATTTAGCTAATTAGCCTAACAGAGACAATGCGGACTGAGGTCTTTGGTTAGCCTGAGCCAATACGGTTGATGAAGCTTGTTGTAAAATATTCTGTTTAGTCATGTTTGCTGTTTCAGTTGCGAAATCAGCATCACGAATACGAGAACGTGCAGCACTGACGTTTTCAGAAATATTAGATTGGTTTCGAATGGTCGAATCCAGACGATTCTGTACCGCACCAAGCTCCGCACGTTTAGAATCTACCGCTTTGATCATTTTATCAACGTTTGCCAGAACACTTTGTGCACCTGATGCACTTGATACATCAATACCACCATCCGCACTGGCAAAACTAGATATTGTAGAATCAGAGCCTGCAATACCATCAACAGTGAGCGCAAATGAAATTGCAAATGAAATCTTTTGGTTAGCATCCGCACCAACCTGGAAATCACCGTTAAATGAACCATCAAGAATTTTCTTACCACCAAAAGTGGTATCTGAAGAAATACGGTCGATTTCAGATGACAGCTGATTTACCTCAGCTTGGATTGCTGTACGGTCATCAGTATTATTTGAGCTATTGGCAGATTGTTGGGACAAAGTACGCATACGTTGCAGCATGGTTGTAACTTCATCCATTGCACCTTCAGCCGTTTGTGCCATAGAAATACCGTCATTCGCATTACGATTACCTTGATCCAACCCATTGACCTGAGAGGTCAAACGATTTGAGATCTGCAAACCGGCCGCATCGTCTTTAGCGCTGTTGATTCGTAAACCAGATGCTAAACGAGTGTAAGAAGTATCCAGTGATTTACTGGCATTAGACATATTGCGCTGAGCATTCAACGAGGATACGTTGGTATTGATATACATAGACATAATTTATTCTCCCGATGAGACTTGACTGCAGGTCCCGCAAAATCAACGATTTTGATGAGCCCCGACATCCGGAAAAAGAATGAACGTTTCTTTCCCGGGCGGATCTGACAGTGAACAGCTGACGGACCCGCAGTGTCGCAAAAAGTTGGTTTCCGAATACCCCTCGATTTGCTTCACTTAAGTTAGCGGCTTGCAGAAAAATATCTTTAGGTAAATATTTGCCTTTTTATAAAAAAACTCGGCAATAATTGCCGCTGCTTAATAAGCCATCAACAAAATAGCAATGAAATATTGAATGTTTTTTTGGCACGACTATTGCTCAATCTAGGATGGAGTGTCATTTTATCGACACAACAAAAAAGGCCAGATTAACTGGCCAATGAGCTGATGCTCAGGAGATGTACCACAGTATTTAGGAAGTTTGAACGCCTTCATAAGTACTGGCTATACTATAAACAGAGTAAAATCTGCCGAAAGATCAGTGACGCAATCCGAATACCCCTCTGATCTCTCAACAACTACGGGGCGGCCTGAACAACCGCCCCGTTTTCTTTATTAACCACCTAACAGTGACAATGCGGCTTGTGGACGTTGGTTAGCTTGTGCCAATACGGTTGATGAGGCTTGTTGTAAAATATTCTGTTTAGTCATATTCGCTGTTTCTGTCGCAAAATCCGCATCACGAATACGGGAACGTGCAGCACTCACATTCTCAGAAATATTTGATTGATTTCGGATTGTTGAATCTAATCGGTTTTGTACAGCACCCAATTCTGAACGCTTAGAGTCAACAGCTTTAATCATTTTATCAACATTGGCTAAAATGCTTTGTGCACCGGATGCTGTTGATACATCAATGCCGCCGTTCGCACTTGCAAAGCTAGAGATTGTAGAGTCAGACCCCGCAATACCATCGATAGTTAATGCAAAAGAAATTGCAAATGATATTTTTTGATTTGCATCCGCACCGACTTGAAAATCGCCGCTAAATGAACCATCAAGAATCTTTTTACCACCAAAAGTGCTATCGCCGGATACCCGATCAATTTCTGACGACAACTGGTTTACTTCAGCTTGGATAGCTGTACGGTCATCAGTGTTATTCGAACTATTGGCTGATTGTTGGGATAAAGTACGAATACGTTGCAGCATGGTAGTGATTTCATCCATTGCACCTTCAGCGGTTTGTGCCATGGAAATACCATCATTTGCATTACGATTACCTTGATCTAATCCGTTGATTTGAGAAGTCAAACGGTTAGAAATTTGTAAGCCGGCAGCATCATCTTTAGCGCTGTTGATTCGTAAACCAGATGCTAAACGTGAATATGATGTATCCAGAGATTTGCTAGCATTTGACATATTGCGCTGAGCATTTAATGAGGACACATTTGTATTGATATATAAAGACATAATATTCTCCTAAGCTTCACTATAATTTTGCAGGTTTATTATTTTTCATTGCAACCTGCTTACTTTATTTATCGGTAATAGTAGAAAAATCTTTAGAATTTTTTTAAATTTTTTTCTGATTACCGACCATACTAATCGTATCGGAGAATATTCTGATTTCTTTAATAAAAAAGCCCTGCATTAGCAGGGCTTAACATGTGGAGCGAGACATTATATATAGTCAAACAATGTCGATTGACTGATCTGAGTAAATGCTTTCTGTGCAACCGTGAGCGCATTTTGTTCCTTAGATACATTACTTACGGCTTCGTATATGTCAATTTCAGATGCATTAGCTTTCGCAGAGGTTGCTATACTATTTAGTGTTGTGTTAGAGGATAGTATTTGTTCCAAACTCGATTGCCGCCCACCAACTGCACCTGAAGTTACATTCACTTTGTCTAGAGTATTGTTAATATGCTCTTCTGTATCAGCCAAAAGATCACTCATTTGACTCTTTGTTTTAGATGATGGATCTTTCAGTGCATTAATTAATGAACCCATAGTATTTAGGATGTTATCATTTTTAGGTTTGTCTAATGAGAAAACCTGGGCAGCAGCGCCAGCTGCCACACTTGATTTTAATGATATCCCATTAAAAACAATAGCTTCATTTGCAATATACTCCCCAGATTGGGTGTGACCTTGACTATCAGTTATAGTATATTGATTCGGCGATCCTGCTGTGGTGGACAAGGTAATATCATTATTACCTGATGATGTCGGGTCATAATTATTTTTATAATAGGTATCAAATTGTGATTGAGATGATATATCTAGCGTTAATGCAGAATCACTAGTCGATACCGTTCTTCTTGTTGCGACTTGTTGAAAAACACTTTGCCCTGAATCATTGCTAGCTATTTGATCATTATCTGATACTTGCATTAGCTTTTGGGTTGCATCACCATTATAGACATATATGCCATTACTGCCTTTAGTAAAAGGTTGCGTCTGACTTTGGCTACCAGAAAATATGTATTCTCCATCAGAATTTTTTGAATTCATCAAATCATACAGTTGAGTTTGTAATTCTTCTAACTGATTACCAATTGATGTTTTATCATCGTCGGATAATGAATCATTATTAGCCCGTTGAACTAATGTATATGCACTTTGTAATGTTGTTGTAATTGAGTCTAACGCTGTACCTTCCAGAGTTAGATTACTATCTAAAACACTACTATTCGTAGCATATTGTTGATAGCTTGCAATTTTGGTTGATAGTGCCATTTTTTGTGACATACCAGAAACATTCTCTCCTGATGTAGAGAACTTATCGCCAGTTGTCATTTGTAAATTAGCCTTATCCAAACGCTCTGATGCGCTTTGAATTGATCTAACTTTGGTTTGATAACTCATATTCGTTGTCACACGCATAATGTATTACCCCACCGCACCTAATAATGTGTCAAAAGTTTCTTTTGCCGCTGTGATGACTTTTGCTGATGCAGCATAAGCTTGTTGATAGCGAATTAAGTTAGCAGCCTCTTCATCCAAGTTTACTCCAGCCACACTTTCATAAACACTTTGGCTTTGAGTTAGTTTTGCATCTGCTGCTGCCGATAATGTTTTTAATGAACTCACGGTTGAACCCACAGATGAGACTGTTGAGTTATATGCTTCATTAAATGTGAGTTTATTATCACTGGATTGGCTTGTGCCATTACGGACTAAGTCTTTGTTTTTCAAATTAGCAAATGCTAGCCCATTCGTATTATCAGAAAAACCATCTGCGTTGAAACCAATCGTAAATGTATCACCTGGTTTCACAGTACCAGAAATAGAAACTTCGAATCCTGGATATGATGTAGCACCTGCACCATAGATTGCGGCCATAATATTAGAGCCGCTGGTCAACGTGGCTATCGGTGATGCTGAAGACGAATTATATATTTCATAGTCACCGCTATCATTAATGACAACCTTACTTGGCGCATTAGGATCTATCGTTGGTGGTGTGGTAGTCGTGTCAATCGAATTAGTGTTAGAGATTGAATTAAGAGCAATAGTTGCTGTTCCGTAATTATTTGCGGATGCAGACACTTTTAAGGGAGATGCCAGTGCCAGATCTTCTTGCGAAATAGTATTTAATTTAGTGGAAGTGGCAGCATTAAGCGTCGGCTGCACTAAAAACTTATCACCATTGCTTAATGAAGAAAGATTAAAATTCAATCCGTAACTCGATAAATCTACAGCTCCTGTTCCTGAAAAAGCACTATCTGAATAGACTGAGCTTTTTTTATCACCATCTATGAGATATATCGATAAACCGGATGAGGAAGAGTATGAAACTTCAAAATCATTTGGCGTTAAATTGCTACCCGAACCAGCAGCAACAGATGCTGTTACCGATGCCGTGCTACTAGTTCCGCTATATGCTAGTCCATTGATAGTGGGTATAGAGTATATATCGCCACCGACCTTATTATTCAGCGTCATCCCCAATTTGTTTTGGGTATTCATTGCATCACTGAACGCAAGAGACAGCTGTCCAACTTGTTTTTGTGCATCTTCAATAGTATCGCGCGCTGAAAAATAGCCACCTATCGTGCCACCTAATGCACCATTAGATAACCCTATCGTGACTTTACCTAATTGTAGCTGTAAAGATGTTGCTTTAGCATTTGGATCGCCATTCACAACTGAGAGAGTTGCAGCGCCAGAAGTTCCAGGGAGAACAAGGGGTTCTCCTGAAATCAGATTAACTTGTGTCGTCCCATTATCTTGCGGCAGCGCTTTTATATCGAGCTTCTCAGATAATGAGGTGATCAACTGATCTCGTTGATCCAATAAATTAGCGCGAGTACCGTCATCATCTGAGACAGGTGATTTTAATATTTGAGCGTTTAAATCGGAAATAGAGGTCAACATTGAATTTACATCATCGACTGACGATGAAATGTTACTATTCACAGTCCCATATAACGATGATAGTTCACTCGAAACTGAACTCATGGTATTCGTTGTAGAAGATAAACTCGTCAGCATTAACTGGCGTGAAGTGGCACTATTCGGCGTACTATTAGCTGACTGTAACGTAGAAAAGACATTGTTAATTGTATCTGATAATCCTGTAGAGGTATTACTCAGATAAGTATCAAGCTGTGATAATACGTCATATGACGTCTGCGCTTTTTTATATGCCGATGTATCAGTCCAGACTTGAGACTGCGCATATGTACTATACAGACGACGAGTAGTGCTATCACCAACACCTAATCCGCTTGTGTTTGTTGTTAACACTGTACTTTGACGAACATAACCAGCAGTACTGACATTCGAGATATTATTACTCGTTGTTGACAGCATCTTTTGCTGAGCCAGAACACCTGACGCGCCTATTGACAGCAGATCAGAGGCCATATGTTACATCTCCTGCTGTTCTGAATGGTTATAAACAGACTGAAGCGCATCACTACGTAATACACCTTTTAATTTTTTAGCATAATCAGGATCTGTCGCATATCCCGCAGCCTGAAGCTCATCAAAATAAGCTTCAGGATCATGAGCAACCGCTCTTGCTTGCTGATATCGATCTGAACCGGTAATCAAATTGGCATAATCCTGCATACTTTGAACAATTGATGTATATGAGCGAAATGTTGAACGTTGTACAACCGCTTGCCCTTGTACATGTTCCATACTATTAGCTGAAACTTTCTGACCTTGCCAACTGTTACCAGCCTTCACACCAAATAAGTTATTACTGGATGAGTTACCTGACGACATCATATGTTTTCCCCAGCCAGTTTCTAACGCAGCCTGCGCAATCAGTGCAACGGGTGATAAGCCCATTTTGCTGGCAACCATCTTCGCGGCCGGCATTAACTGACGAACAAAACGAGTTTGTTGATCAGAATCGCTATCACCTGATGTTGCTATTGAATTACTTACAGGCAATTTATATGCCTGATTTTGCGAAACAAATTTCTCTGCAGCTAAAACTCCCGCCGGAACATTCGAATTATTAGCGGTAGAGTTGTCAGCCTGAGCAAAACGGCGCATCACAGCGGCATGGTCGGTTGGCATATTTAAAGTATGATTTGCCGCATCAGTATTTGCCACTGACTGTTTTTTCGCCGGAGACAGCTGTTTAACAATTAAATCGGCAAGTGAACCTCTTCCGCCTGAGGCAACATTTGCCGCTAGCTGATCATCCATCATCCCTTGATAAAATTGTGTATCACTGCTGTTAAACGGGCTGTCTTTATCTTGTAATTCGCTATTGGCTTCCCGCATACTCTTCATCCACATTTGAGTAAATATGGCTTCAAATTGGCGAGCAGCCGCTTGTAACGCTTGTTGTTGACCTTCCGTAGAGGATGTTGAGGTGGCACCTTCTTTTTTGATACCCATCTGACGAAGCTGATCCAGATTTCGGATATCACCGGCTAACCCCTGACTCATTAATTTATCCATACACCACCTCTACTACAGGATTTCCAGTTGGCCTTGAATTGCACCCGCTTGTTGTAGTGCTTCCAATATAGCCATCAGATCCCCTGGTGCTACGCCGACCATATTGACCGCTTTCACCAGATCATCCAGAGAATTGCCCGTATCCAGTTTAAACATCCGACTGTTTTGCTGTTGTACCGTAATAGAAGAATTAGGTGTAACAGCGGTTTGGCCGTTCGAAAATGCATTAGGTTGAGATACGGTCGGGTTTTCTTTAATTGTGACGGTTAATCCACCATGAGTAATAGCGGCAGGTTTCAGCTTAACTTGACTGCCAATAACTATCGTACCGGTGCGGGAATTAACAATAATTTTGGCCGCTTCATCAGCCGGATCAACCTCCAAGTTTTCCAGTGTAGCCAAATAGGAAACTCGCTGACCGGGATCACGAGGCGCATAAACCTGTACAGAGGTCGCATCAATTGCCTGTGCGGTGTTTTTACCAACTAATCCGTTCACAACATCAGCCAGACGTTTGGCCGAGGTAAAATCGGGACGATTCAAATCAAACGTGATCAAGTCACCTTGTGCAAATGAATTGGGCACTTCCCGTTCAACAGTCGCGCCATTAGGAATGCGCCCGACGGTTGGCGTATTAATGACGACTTTGGAACCATCGGCACCTTCAGCACCTAAACCACCAACCACCAGACTACCTTGTGCTAACGCATAAACTTGTCCATCAACCCCTTTCAGGAAAGTCTGGATCAATGTACCACCGCGTAAACTCTTGGCTTCACCAATCGCTGACACAGTGACGTCAATAGTTTGACCAGGCTTTGAAAATGCAGGGAGATCCGCATGCACAGCTACTGGCGCAACGTCTTTAATTTTTGGTTTTACACTATCAGGAACTTTAATCCCGAAGTTATTCAACATTGTTCTGAACGTTTGTTCGGTAAAAGCATTACTCTTTTCACCAGTACCAGGCAAACCAACAACCAGACCATAACCAATCAGTTGGTTTTTACGAACACCCTGCACGCTGGCAATATCTTTAATACGTGCGGCCTGCACCGGAAATATTAAGCTGCAAATTAAACTCGCCAACAGCACTCTCAAGGTAATTTTCATATCCAACTCCTAGAAAGGGCTGTAAGGGCCGTTGAAGAATTTAGACAACCAACCGCGTTCTTGTGTATTGGCAAAATCACCGGTGCCGCTGTATTGAATACGGGCATTAGCAACACGCTGCGATGAAACCGTGTTATCGGCATTCACATCTTCTGAACGAACTAAACCGGTGATACGGATATATTCGTTGCCTTCATTTAACATCAGCCATTTTTCTCCGCGCACAGCTAAATTGCCATTGGGTAATACACGGATGACGCTGACGGAAATATTGCCTTTTAAACTATTACTTTGGCCGGCTTTAGCTTGCCCTTTAAAACTATTATTCGCCCCCATACTGGCAGACGTGTCATAACCATTTAAAGTGACCTTATCACCACCCAGTTTTAACGCATCTAACCCAAGACTGGAGTCTTTTGATTGCTGATTGGACGCACCTTTACTGGCGGAAGTTGATTCAGACAACTCAACTGTGATGATGTCGCCAATGCGATGTGCCTTGATATCAGAATAAATACTGTTCACCGCACCCTGATTAAAAATGGAACCGTTCGGTTTCATATTGGCCTGATAATCTTCTGGCTCGACCGGTGAAAAATCAGGGTCATTCGGCTTAGGGCTGTTTGGCAACGATGTGCAAGCAGCTAAAGAACAGAGACAAACCAATATTAATGCACGATTACGCATAACCACCTCTTACAACTGTTGGGTTACGTTTTGCAACATCTGATCCACACTTGAGATGACTTTTGAATTCATCTCATACACACGTTGTGCCTGGATCAAATTAACTAATTCTTCTGTCGCATTTACGTTTGATGCTTCCAGCATGCCTTGTTTGATCGTCCCCATACCATCTGTGCCAGCGATCCCCTGAATCGGGTCGCCACTGCCTTGCGTGGCCAGATAGAGGTTTTCACCCATCGGTTGCAACCCAACAGGGTTCGCAAAATCGGTTACCGTCAATTGTCCGACAGTCTGTGATGCTGATTGCCCGGTGATCTGAACAGAAACCTGGCCGTCAGAACCGATGGTGATACTTTGTGTTCCCGCTGGCATCTGAATTTCTGGTTGTACTGTATATCCTTCACCCGTTGTAACCAGCGTGCCTTCCGAGTTCAAAGTAAACTGACCATTGCGCGTATAAGCGGTCGTACCATCAGGAAGCTGCACTTCAAAAAAACCACGCCCGTTGACCATCACATCCAGAGAGTTATCGGTAGTTTGCACACTCCCCTGAGTGAACGTTTTCTGTGTGGCGACAACTTTTGAACCGGCGCCAATCATCAGGCCTGATGGCAGCGTTGAGTTAGCCGATGATTGTCCACCGGGTTGATTGACATTCTGATACAACAAATCTTCAAAAATCGCGCGACCCTTTTTATAACCAACCGTAGAAGCATTCGCTAAGTTATTAGAGATTTGCGATATATTCGTTTGCTGAGCATCCAGCCCGGTTTTGCTGATCCAAAGTGCAGGAATCATGGTTTACTCCTTAATGCTTATCCGAGCTTCAATAATTGATTCTGGCTTTCATCGTTTTTTTCAGCCGTAGACATCATCTTGATCTGCGTTTCAAACTGCCGTTGCAATTTGATTAAGTTCGTTAATTCTTCAACTACGTTGACGTTACTATTTTCAAGCGCCCCACTGGCTAAACGTACATTTGTAGCTGCGGATTCAGTAGCTCCATCAATACGACGAAACAATCCATCCTCGCCTTTTGTCATGTTTTTATTAGTTGGGTTAACCAGTTTTATCTGCTGTAAATTTTCTACTGCCGCAGGCTCTGCACCTTGTAAACGGGCGTTAATAGTGCCGTCTTCAGTGATCTGTATTTTTTCCAGTGGCATCGGCAATGTGATCGGCTGTCCAGTAGTATCAAGGACATTCAATCCATTCGATGTTTGCAGCACCCCTAATGGAGACACCTGCAAACTACCATTGCGGGTATAGGCTTCTTTGCCGTCTTTGTCCTGAACTGTCAGCCAACCGTCGCCTTGAATAGCAACATCAAGTTCACGTCCGGTGGTTTGCAAACTGCCGTGTTGAAAACTTTGCCCTGGTCGTTCAGCCAAAGAAAAAACACGACTCGGTAAACCATCGCCATATGCTTGCATGGCTCGAGCTTCTTCAAAATCGGCTTTAAAACCCAACGTATTGGCATTTGCCAAGTTATTGCTGCGAACAGCAAGGCTATTTAGGTTCTCTTTGGCGCCTGACATGGCGATATAAAGCAGCTTATCCATGATGTCTCCGTCAAATCGCTGACTTAATCATCATTAAGCAATTTAGATACCAGAATGTAAGAAAAGGAAAATAGATATGACAATTAAGAAAAGATAAATAAGAAAGCCGCAACCAAAAATGTCTGATTGCGGTTTAATACAAAGCTATTAACGAATTTGCAGAATAGTATCTTGCAAGGAGCTATTCACTTCCAGCGCACGTGAGTTTGCTTGATAATTACGTTGTGCTGCAATCAAGTCCACTAGTTCTGCAGACAAATCAGTATTGGATGATTCCAAAGCTGATGAATTGATACTTCCGTAAGTACCAGTGTTTGGAACACCGGGTGTAGCTGAACCCGAATCCTGAGACTCTTTCCAAGAGGTATCACCTACCTGAGTCAGTCCCTGGGGATTAGAAAACTTAGCTAATGCCACCATACCCAATTTTGTTGTTGTTCCGTTACTGTATGTTGCAGCAACAACACCATCACTACCGATCGAAACATTAGTGAGCTGACCAACTGTCGCACCATCCTGCGCCATACTAGTAACTTGGAAGGAAGACGCGTATTGAGTTACTGGATTAAATTTCAAATTTACAGTCTGAGTCTGATCAGCGCCATTAGTAAACATTGTCATTTGATCGGTAGTTATTTGTGCAGGTATTGGGCTGGTAAGCGTTCCTGTGGTATCAAACGTTAAATCCGTTCCTTTTAATCCAGTGACAGGATCAGCAACATCAGCTGCCGTACCATCTACATAAAGATACGCTCTCCATGTGCTGTCAGTAGCCGTTGTGGCTGTCTTGACATAATATTGCGTCATCGTATGAGATTGACCCAATGAATCATAAATTACAGCAGAAGTAGATGCGTTATATGTCGTTGAATCAGTAGGATCAAACGTAAATGTGTTTACGCTCGCAGATGCAGGCAAATTAAGACCGGCAGTAACAGTAGTGGTTGGCTTTGGTTGCCCAGCAACTGTAGGGATCTGTAAGGCCGTTGTTGAATCTAAGCTAACAGCTTTAGGAGTACCATCCGCGTTAACTTGATATACCTGTAAGTAATCACCATTTGAATTGGTGACATACCCAGCATCATTAACTTGCATAGCCCCAGCACGTGTATAAGTACGCTCAAGGCTTGTAGCCGATGGTGACAATACAAAAAAACCGTCTCCCTTTATTGCTAAATCTAACGAATTGCTTGTGGACTGTAATGCCCCTTGTGCAAATTGCTGAGAAACCGCAGAGGTATTTACCCCACTCCCAACTTGCGTTTTTGTATTAGCAAAAACCGAATTAGAAAACACATCAGCAAATTCCGCACGAGATTGTTTAAAACCTATTGTGCTCGCATTGGCAATATTATTACCTGTAACATCCAGATCTTTCTGTGCGGCATTCAAACCACTCAGTGAAATATTAAAAGACATAATCAGCTCCTTCCAAATTCAAATTTTAACTACTTTGATATTTCAAGAAGCTGACCCAATTGATATGAGCCCAGCCCTTGCAATGCCACCGTGGTGGGTGTTGTTGTGTTGCCCAAGGTGACACTTTCCACCTGACCATACAGCTGTGGCGTAAGATCTTGACTCACACCTTTAACTAAACCATTTGCTTTAACCGTATAATTACCTGAAGCAACTGCTGTTCCGTTACTGTCATTACCATCCCAGGTAAATGGAATATCGCCAGTAACACTGCCTGAACTAGTATATTGACGAACAACCTCACCGGCTGAGTTAACAATGGATAAGGTTAAATCTGTGGCACCATCTGTCCCGGTCGGCACAACGCCAGACAACGAATTTCCTGATGTTACGTAACTACTGCTAGAATTAACCAGTGCTGACTGGCCAACCAAACTGGATGCCATCAGTGCTTGGCTAGATGTCATAGAACTACTCATTGTATTCAGCGTATTATTCAATGATGTAATACCTGACAACGAGGAGATCTGCGCCATCTGAGAAACCATCTCAACGTTATCTACCGGCTTAGTCGGATCTTGATAAGACAGCTGCGTTGTCAGTAATTTCATAAAATCAGCCTGAGACAAAGAGTCTGAGCCAGTCTTAGTGCTACTACTGGTAGATGATGTGCTGCTCGTACTGCTACTGGTACTTAAACCAATATCACTGTATATCGACATGGCACCCTCGCTTAACCTTTACCAATATTTAATGTCTGACTAAGCATATTCTTTGCCGTATCTGCGATTTGCACATTAGTTTGATAAGAACGTGAGGCACTGATCATGTCAGCCATCTCTTCTATCGGATTCACATTCGGCTTATAGATATAGCCATCCTTATCCGCCATAGGGTGTGTAGGGCTATATTCGCGGACCAGCGGTGCCTGGCTTTCCACGATCCCTTTGACCTCAACCCCCTGTGGCGCAGAACCATCGCCCAGTGCATCTTGCAGTTGAGCGGCAAAAACTGGCCGTCTGGCGCGGTAAGTCTGTTCCGCACTGGAGCTGACACTTTCCGCATTGGCAAGATTACTGGCTGTCGTATTCAAGCGAACCGACTGTGCATTCATCCCGGATGCTGAGACATCAAAAATCTGAAATAGATTCATTACGAATCTCCTTTGATTGCTTTCAGCAATCCACTAATTTTACTGTTTAGAAATGACAGTGAAGTTTGATACTCAATACTGTTCTGCATAAATGCAGTACGTTCCTGATTAATATCTACGGTGTTGCCATCGCCAGTATCTGCTTGTATTGGATTACGATACATCACGCCGCTATTCAATGAGCTAGTGCCAGCTATGTGCAATTCATCGGTACGAGATAAATTAACTGATCCACTCTGCCCACTTTGAGCTTGTCCCAGTAGTGCCGAGAAATCGACATCTCGCGACTTGTAACCAGGGGTATCCGCATTAGCAATATTTTCAGCTAACACTTCTGCGCGCTGCGATCTTGCGCCAATCGTATATTGATGGATACCGAATGCTTTATCGAATGATATGGCCATGGCACACCTCCTGCCAGATTAAACAGCAAAAGATGTGCCAAATAGAGAATGGATTATTTGAGCTTGTAGATAATGCCGGGATTACAGCGAACCATTTCAAAACGATCAGTAAGACCACTCAATGATTCTGATGCACCCAATAACAGATAACCACCAGGATTCAATGAGTTAGCAAATTGATTCAAAATTTTTGATTTGATTTCAGGTGAAAAATAAATCAATACGTTGCGGCAAAAAATGAGGTCGAATTTGCCTAATGGGGCATAGCTGTCGAGCAAATTAAAATGACGAAAGGTAACCAGTTTTTTGACACGCTCAGAGATCTTCATCCGCGAAGCATCAGCACAAGGCTCAAAAAATTGACGTTTACGTTCGGTCGATAAACCACGAGCCAATGCCAGGTTGTCATAAACACCCTCTTTGCATTGATTCAGCATCGATAATGAAATGTCAGTTGCAACTACCTGAACACCACCAGACAACGTACCCGGTTTTTTATATTGATGCTCAAGCGCAGTCATCGCGATTGAATAAGGCTCTTGACCAGACGAACTGGCCGCAGACCATATTTTTATCGTCTTTCCATTTTTGCCTAATTCAGGGAAAAGCTTATCTGTTAGTAACTGAAACGGATAAATATCCCGGAACCATAGCGTTTCGTTAGTAGTCATTGCATCAATGACTACCATTTTCAATTCGCGTTCCCGCACATTCATTGCTTTGGTGATCAATTCTTCCAGAGAAGAAAAACCATTCGCAGCCATTAAAGGGGATAAACGACTTTTTACCAGATACTGCTTATTAGGGCCCAGGACGATACCGACCTGAGCCTCCAAAAAGGCACTGAACTGTTTATAAAGATCTTCGGACAGTGTCTTCATGCAAATTTCTTCAATTTATGATCCACTACATGGCATCCTGAACAGCCTTCGCCAGCTCATCCGGATGGAATTTAGCGATAAAATTATCTGCTCCAACCTTTTGAACCATCGCATGGTTAAATACGCCACTTAACGAGGTGTGCAGTATAACATGTAAGCCTTTCAATTCAGGATTAGATCTGATTTCAGCGGTCAATGTATAACCATCCATTTCCGGCATTTCAATATCTGAAATCAGCACTCTGATCTGATCGGTAATTGGCCCTTTTTTAGCCATATCTTTCAGCATATTAAGCGCATCTTTACCGTCTTTAGCCATAATACACTCAACACCGATAGCATTCAGCGCCTTCTGCACTTGTTTACGCGCAACAGAAGAATCATCAGCCACCATAACTAAAGAACCACGCGTATGGTGTTCTTCACTGGAAGCAACAACAGCTTCACTGACATCAGTATTTACTGGTGAAATCTCATCCAGGATTTTTTCGACGTCCAGAATTTCAATCAGTTCACCATCAATTTCCGTCACTGCGGTCATATAGTTATAGCGACCAGCACCTTTTGGCGGCGGTAAAATAGATTCCCAATTCATGTTAATAATGCGTTCAACATTACCAACCAAGAAGCCCTGCACAGAACGGTTATATTCAGCGATGATGATAAACGCTTGGGTCAAATCCTGTACTGGTCTACCACCTGTCGCCATACTTAAGTCGATAACTGAAATAGTTTGTCCACGAATATGAGCAACACCACGAACAAAAGGATGCAGTTTTGGCATCGCCGTTAAACGTGGGCATTGTAGTACCTCACGAACCTTGAAGACGTTAATGCCAAATCGCTGACGACCATTCAGCCGGAAAAGCAATAACTCCAATCGGTTTTGACCCACCAATTGGGTGAGTTGGTTTACTGAATCCAAAATACTTGCCATATTGCTCTCCACTCACCATTTATTGGCACTTAGCATGCATGTACATCATGAACTGTCTATATTCAGACAGTGTACATAGACTATAGCAATCGATCAGCAAACTATCTGAAAGTATTGCTTAATACCTTTATGATGCCATTTTGATGTATCGGCAAGAAGATAAAAATGATTAGACTGATTAAATTGATATATCTCGCATTACTAGTACCAATGATGGCCAATGCGGGTGATACAGAGACTGATATTCAACAGCAAGTCAGTGATTATGTTTTGAGTCAGATACAAGCAGAACCATCAGATAAAGTAGAAGCTATTGCCAATACCGTTGATCAACGGTTGAATTTAGCCCCTTGTCAACAACCATTGGTGCTAAATATCAAAGGCTCAGGTGAAATTCGCCGCAACACAACTGTTGATGTAACTTGTCCAGATACTCCAGGTTGGCATCTTTTTGTACCGGTTAAGATCCGAATCCAAAAACCGGTTGTTGCCGCCGCAACCCCGATAGCTAAAGGAACTGTACTTTCTGCCGATAATTTGACGGTGACTTACATCGACAGTTTCTTACTAAACGGCGACATGACGACAGATATGGCAATATTGATTGGAGCGCGGAGTAAGCGAGAACTCAAAACCAATCAACCTATCCGCCAAGATCAAATCTGTGTGGTCTGCCGCGATGATACGGTCGAGATCATTGCAGAGAAAGGTGGCATGCAAATTAAAACCAGTGGCCGTGCATTGCAGGACGGTTCCTTGCATGACACGATCCGAGTGCAAAACATTCGTTCACAACGTATTATTTCAGCTGTTGTTAGTGCGGTAGGTCAGGTAAAAGTAGAAATGTAATTTTTTCACTTTTAAACCTAAAGTTTCTTACTTTATGGCCGATGAACAGATACACGGATTCAATTACGGGTAAAACAAAATGGCTATCAATAACATCAACAGTTCACTGAATGGTTTGAGCAACAAAACCAGCAGTGCAAAAACCAGTAAACAAGGCGCCGCCAGTGAATCCAGTAGTTCATCTGTAAGCAAAGGAACCGTTGCGCAAGACACTGTAAAACTGACCGAGCAAGCGCAGTCATTGAACAGTCTGCAGCAAAAAATTACTGATGCACCTGATACCGATGACAATAAAGTCGCTAGTATTAAAGCTGCGATTGCTAATGGTGATTACAAAATCAACAGCGACCGTATTGCTGGCAAAATGCTAGCACAAGAAAGCGCCCTGTTTGGTGACAATAAATGATTGATCAGACTTTGTTACAGCAACAGCAAAAACGACTAACAGCACTGCAAGAAGTGCTGGAGAAAGAGTTTGCTGCGCTGAAACAACGTCAAGTAATTGAATTAGCTGAACTGGCTAATAGTAAAACCACACTACTAGCGCAGCTAACTGCGTTAGATAATCAAGCTCGTCAAAATGCATCTGATGATGAATATCAGAGCTGGCGTGAAAATCTTCATGACCTGCTGCGTAGTTGCCGTGAAAAAAATGAAGTGAATGGCAAATTGATTGAAATGAATTTAATTGCCAGCCGCAAACTCAGTACCATTCTCGCACAAGCTCGTGATCGTGACTCAATGACCTATAACGATCATGGTCTGACTCAGCCTCGTTCCTCTATGCCACTTGGCATTAAAGCCTGATTTAATATTCCCTCTGCTTTCTATTTTTTTGATCTCTTAATTAATTATTACTATTTGTACCATAAAAACAAAAACGCACCGCCGAAGCAGTGCGTTTAGCATATCCGTCTGTGATTTATGCTTTCGCTAACAAAATATTCAGCATACGACGCAATGGTTCAGCCGCGCCCCACAACAGCTGGTCACCGACAGAGAATGCAGACAGGAAATCCTGCCCCATATTCATCTTACGCAGACGGCCTACAGGCACATTCAATGTACCGGTTACGGCTGCTGGCGTCAGTTCTTTGACTGTAATAGCACGATCATTTTCAATCACGCGAACCCAATCATTATGTGCAGCCAACATCTGATGAATATCAGCCAATGGCACATCTTTTTTCAGCTTGATAGTGAAAGACTGGCTATGGCAACGCAGTGCACCGATACGCACGCAGTTACCATCGACTGGAATGCCTGCAGTTGGCAAACCAAGGATCTTGTTGGTTTCTGCCATGCCTTTCCATTCTTCTTTGCTTTGACCATTCGCCAACGGCACATCAATCCATGGGATCAAGCTGCCGGCCAGCGGAGCACCAAATTGTGATGTTGGGAATTCATCAGCACGCATCGCGGCCGTGACTTTACGTTCAATATCCAGAATGGCAGAAGCTGGATCAGCCAATTCGCTTGCAACCACGTCACGCAAAGAACCCATCTGTTGCAACAGTTCACGCATATGACGCGCGCCAGCACCAGACGCCGCCTGATAAGTGGAAGAAGAAACCCACTCCACCAGATTGTTGGCAAACAAACCACCTAAGCCCATCAGCATCAAACTGACCGTACAGTTACCGCCAACGTAGGTATTGATACCTTTATTCAATGCATTATCAATAACGTGGCCGTTCACTGGGTCCAGAATAATGATCGCATTATCTTCCATACGCAGTGTAGATGCCGCATCGATCCAGTAACCTTTCCAGCCGGCAGCCATCAATTTTGGATACACTTCTTTCGTGTAATCACCGCCCTGACAGGTGATGATGATGTCCATCGCTTTCAGTGCATCAATATTGAAGGCATCTTCCAACGCGCCAGCAGGTTTAGCCGTAAATTTCGGTGCTTCCTGACCAGCTTGAGAGGTGGTAAAAAATACGGGATCAATTTTACTGAAGTCGTTTTCTTCAATCATCCGGCTCATCAGAACCGATCCCACCATACCGCGCCAACCAATTAGTCCTACTTTTTTCATTTCCATTCCTGCTTGGATTACTGATCAAAACATATCGCTTCACAATACGGATGCAGCGTTTTGCTGCAAGTATTTTTATCAAAATTTTTGCATGAAATAGCCAAAGTAACGTGAAGTCGCTGGAAGAGTGACATCCGTCAGTTCACAGCATATGATCGGCAGCTATGCTTTAACAATTTATCAACACTCGGAACCCGAATATGCAAACCTTCATCCCCGGTAAAGATGCTGCGCTGGAAGATTCTATTTCCCGCTTTCAAACAAAATTACAAGCACTCGGCTTTAGTATTGAAGAAGCATCATGGCTTAATCCTGTGCCGCACGTCTGGTCTGTTCATATTCGGGATAAAGATTGCCCACTTTGTTTCACCAACGGTAAAGGCGCCACACAAAAAGCAGCATTAGCATCAGCGTTAGGTGAGTATTTTGAACGTCTTTCCACTAACTACTTTTTTGCTGATTTTTTCCTCGGCAATGAGATCGCTAACGGGCCATTCGTGCATTATCCAAACGAAAAATGGTTTCCGGTTCCCGAAGATGGTTCGTTCCCTGATGGCATCCTTGATGAATTCACCCGTGCCTATTACAACCCGGAGCAAGAGTTGACATCTGACATGCTGATCGACTTGCAATCCGGTAATGATGAACGCGGGATCTGTGCTTTACCGTTTATACGTCAGGACAACCAGCAGACGGTTTATATTCCCATGAACATCGTCGCTAATTTATACGTATCCAATGGCATGAGCGCAGGCAATACCGTCACCGAAGCCAGAACACAAGCGTTGTCAGAAGTGTTCGAGCGTTATGTCAAAAATAAAATCATTCGTGAAGCGATCAGCCTGCCAACAATTCCGGCAGATGTCATTGATCGTTTCCCTGCGATCAAAGAAGCCATCAACACGTTGGAACAGGAAGGGTTTCCTATCCTCTGTTATGACGCCTCATTAGGTGGTCAGTTCCCGGTTATCTGTGTTGTATTATTCAACCCACAAAACAGCACCTGCTTCGCATCATTCGGCGCACATCCACAATTTGAAGTTGCGTTTGAACGTACTGTAACGGAGTTACTGCAAGGCCGCGGTCTGAAAGATCTGGATGTGTTCGCACCACCGTCTTTCAATAATGATGATGTAGCTGACCAGCACAATCTGGAAACACATTTTATCGATTCATCCGGCTTAATCAGCTGGGATCTGTTCAAAGATGATGCTGATTATGACTTCGTGGATTGGGATTTCTCGGGTTCTACAGAAAAAGAATTCCATGGTCTGTTAGCCATTTTCGATGAACTCAAACAGCCGGTTTATATTGCTGATTACGAACATCTTGGTGTTTATGCCTGTCGAATTCTGGTACCAGAAATGTCCGATATTTATCCGGCAGAAGATTTACTATATGCCAACAATAATATGGGCAGTCATCTGCGTGATACTATTCTCAGCCTGCCAGGCAGCGAGTGGGAACAAGAGGAGTATCTCGCCCTCTTCGACCAACTGGATGAAGAAGGTTTTGATGATCAGACCCGCGTGCGTGAGTTGCTGGGTATTGCAGCAGATAAAGGTACAGCCTGGCATACGCTGCGGGTTGGGGAATTGAAATGTCTGTTGGCTCTAGCTGCCGGCGAATTAGAATTAGCACAAGAATGGTCCGGCTGGACACTGGACTTCAATAGTTCCGTCTTTTCTGCTGAACGAGCACTATTTTTCCGTTGCCTGAACGCTAGTCTGGAATTATTCCTCGATGAAGAGCGAGATCCAGAACAGTATTTAACCGCTTTCAATCGCATGTTTGGTGAAGATATTGTCCGCCAAGCATGGGCTCATATTCAAAGCACTGAACGCTTCTCTGGATTGCAAGTTGCTGATTCTACGTTGCAAACTTTCAAAAGCCATCAAAAGCTATTACAGGCTTATGATAAACTTCAGAAAGCGAAACAAACGTTTCACGAACAGCAACAATTGAATAACAAAAAATAAATAACTGACTGATTTTATTTATTTAATTAATATAATTACGGCTCAGAAGCACTGAGCCGTATACTTTGCACCAAGTAATAGCGACGACGCAACGCTCAGTAAATTGGACAAATAACATCCGGCTTTCATCTAATTAAATGTAATAAAATTACATGATGACTGGTGAGATTTGATCTGGAGCAATTTTGCGGGAAATCATTGTTGCTATCATTACGTCAATATAGTGACTTACAGGTGTAAATTCCGTGAAAGCAGAATCTCCTTTTGATTGTCTGAAACCTGAAGCAATTGCCGCAGTAGCTGAAGACATCGTCCATGGTAAAGCAACTAAACCCGCCGCTAAAGCATTCACTCTGGCAATTACTGCCGGTGCTTTTATTGCTATAGCTTTTGTTTTCTACATCACAGCACTTTCAACCGGTAATAATAAACTGGTCGGTGGTATCTGCTTCTCGTTAGGTCTGATTTTATGTGTATTGTTGGGTGGTGAACTGTTCACTTCAACTACACTTACTATTGTGGCTCGGGCAGCAAATCGCATCACCTGGGGCCAAATGCTGAAAAACTGGGGTATAGTCTACTTTGGTAACTTAGTGGGCGGTTTGTTAATCGTTGCCCTCATTATGCTTGCTAGCCAATATACCGCTGGTGAAGGCCAATGGGGTAAAGTTGCATTATCTGTAGCACAGCATAAAATTCATCATACATTCATCGAAGCTGTTGCTTTGGGTATTCTGTGTAACCTGATGGTGTGTCTGGCTGCATGGATGGCTTTTGGTGGCCGCACCATGACTGACAAAGCATTAATTATGATTCTGCCTGTTGCCATGTTCGTGGCTTCTGGTTTTGAACATAGTATTGCCAACAT
The DNA here is from genome assembly GCF_963678185.1 of uncultured Tolumonas sp. Taxonomy (NCBI): domain Bacteria; kingdom Pseudomonadati; phylum Pseudomonadota; class Gammaproteobacteria; order Aeromonadales; family Aeromonadaceae; genus Tolumonas; species uncultured Tolumonas sp. The sequence goes on along the minus strand of NZ_OY782757.1, from coordinate 3,604,166 downwards.
GTTTATGATCCCGGTTGGCATCGCGATTGAGAATTTTGCAGCACCTGAATTCTGGACTGCGATTGGCGTTCAGCAATCAGTTTATGCAGATCTGACGATTCAAAATTTTGTTATTAATAATCTTATCCCTGTCACTATCGGCAATATTATTGGCGGTGGTGTAATGGTTGGTCTTACATACTGGTTCATTTTCCGTCGTCATCATTAATTTAGTTTTAGTGTTAACACCGGAAATTCATACATCAATACCGAAGAGGTAATGAAAAAATGGCAGAGTTAAGTGAAAAATGTCTGAAAGCTTGGGAAGGTTTTGCTCCTGGTGCATGGCAGTCAGAAGTAAACACCCGTGATTTCATCCAGAAAAACTACACCCCTTATGAGGGTGACGAGTCCTTCCTGGCTGGCGAATCTGATGCTACAGCTAAGCTGTGGGAACAGGTTATGGAAGGCATCAAGGAAGAAAACCGCACTCACGCTCCTGTAGACTTTGATACTGACCTGCCGTCAACCATCACTTCTCATGATGCTGGCTATATCAATAAAGATCTGGAAAAGATCGTTGGTCTGCAGACTGAAAAACCATTGAAACGCGCTATCGTCGCTTTCGGTGGTATCAAAATGGTTGAAGGCTCTTGTGAAGTTTACGGTCGTAAACTGGATCCACAAGTTAAGAAAATCTTCACTGACTACCGTAAAACCCACAACCAGGGCGTATTTGATGTTTACACCAAAGACATCCTGAACTGTCGTAAATCTGGTGTTATCACCGGTTTGCCTGATGCGTATGGTCGTGGCCGTATCATCGGTGACTACCGTCGTGTAGCACTGTACGGTATCGACTTCCTGATGGCCGACAAACTGGCTCAGTTCAAATCTCTGCAAGCAAAAATGGAAGCTGGCGAAGATCTGGAAGCGACCATCCGTCTGCGTGAAGAAATCTCTGAACAACACCGTGCACTGAACCAGCTGAAAATCATGGCCGCTAAATACGGTTGCGATATCTCTGGTCCAGCAACTACAGCTCAAGAAGCAGTACAATGGACTTACTTCGGCTACCTGGGCGCAGTTAAGAGCCAGAACGGTGCTGCAATGTCTTTCGGCCGTACTGCAACTTTCCTGGACGTGTACTTTGAACGTGACATCCAGAAAGGTCTGTTGACTGAAACTGACGCTCAGGAAATCATCGATCACCTGATCATGAAACTGCGTATGGTACGTTTCCTGCGTACTCCTGAATACGACACACTGTTCTCTGGCGACCCAATTTGGGCAACAGAATCTCTGGGTGGTATGGGTGTTGACGGTCGTACTCTGGTAACTAAATCTTCTTTCCGTTACCTGAACACACTGTACACCATGGGCCCTTCTCCAGAGCCAAACATGACCATCCTGTGGTCTGAAGACCTGCCAATGGGCTTCAAAAAATACTGTGCTAAAGTATCTATCGATACTTCCTCAGTTCAGTACGAAAACGATGACCTGATGCGTAACGATTTCAACAACGATGACTATGCTATCGCTTGTTGCGTATCACCAATGGTGATCGGTAAACAGATGCAGTTCTTCGGTGCCCGTGCAAACTTGGCTAAAACCATGCTGTACGCAATCAACGGTGGTGTTGACGAAAAACTGAAAATTCAGATCGGTCCTAAAACTGAACCAGTTAAATCTGAATACCTGGATTACGACGATGTGATGGACCGTCTGGACCATTTCATGGAGTGGCTGGCAACTCAATACGTCACAGCACTGAATATCATTCACTTCATGCATGACAAATACAGCTACGAAGCAATTCAGCTGGCGCTGCACGACCGTGATGTGATCCGTACTATGGCTTGTGGTATCGCTGGTCTGTCTATCACTGCTGACTCTCTGTCTGCTATCAAATATGCGAAAGTTAAACCTGTTCGTGACGAAGACGGCATCGCTGTTGACTTCGAAATCGAAGGTGAATACCCACAATTTGGTAACAACGATGAGCGCGTAGATAGCATCGCTTGTGATCTGGTTGAACGTTTCATGACTAAGATCCAGCATCGCAAAACTTACCGCAATGCGATCCCAACTCAGTCAGTTCTGACCATTACCTCTAACGTAGTATATGGTAAGAAAACTGGTAACACGCCAGATGGTCGTCGTTCAGGCGCGCCATTCGGACCAGGTGCTAACCCAATGCACGGCCGTGACCAGAAAGGTGCAGTAGCATCGCTGACTTCTGTGGCTAAACTGCCATTTGCTTACGCAAAAGATGGTATTTCTTATACCTTCTCTATCGTTCCAAATGCACTGGGTAAAGAAACTGATTCACAGAAAGCGAATCTGGTTGGTCTGATGGATGGTTATTTCCATCACGAATCGAACATTGAAGGTGGTCAACACCTGAACGTGAACGTAATGAACCGTGAAATGCTGCTGGACGCGATGGAAAATCCTGAGAAATATCCTCAGCTGACTATCCGTGTATCTGGTTACGCAGTACGTTTCAACTCACTGACTAAAGAACAACAGCAAGACGTTATTACTCGTACTTTCACACAGTCCATGTAATAAGCTTCGTTCTGTAAAAAACCCCGGCTGGCAACAGTCGGGGTTTTTTTATGGATTAATATCCAGCTTTGAACTATGTCTCCGTGCTCAGCGTATCAATCTGTAATAAAATGAACATTAATAAAGAAGTATTCTGGAGTTAACTATGACAATTAAAGGCCGTATTCATTCTATTGAAACTTGCGGAACAGTGGATGGCCCGGGGATCCGTTTCATCGCGTTTATGCAGGGCTGTTTGATGCGCTGTAAATATTGTCATAACCGTGACACCTGGGATACCGAAGGTGGTAAAGAAGTCACTGTCGATGACCTGATGAAAGATCTGCTCGCTTACCGCCAATACATGAAATCATCTGGTGGTGGTGTTACGGCATCTGGTGGCGAAGCGACGCTACAAAAAGAATTTGTCACCGAGTGGTTTAAAGCCTGTAAAGCACAAGGCATTCATACCTGCCTCGACACGAACGGCTTTATCCGTCATTACGATGCCGAATTAGATGCATTATTGGATCAAACTGATCTGGTGATGTTAGATATCAAGCACATGAACGACGATATTCATATTCCACTCACTCATGTCAGCAATAAATATTGTCTGGAATTTGCTCGTTATCTGGCCAAGAAAGGCAAAACAATCTGGATCCGCTATGTTGTAGTGCCAGGTTGGAGTGATGATGATGCTGGTGCACACGCACTGGGTGCATTCATCCGGGATGAATTGGAAGGCAAGGTAGAAAAAATTGAAATGCTGCCCTACCACGAATTAGGTAAGCATAAATGGACCGCCATGGGTGAAAAATACGAATTAGACGGTGTCCATCCGCCGAAAAAAGAAGTCATGGAACACCTGAAAGAAATTTTGGTTTCTTATGGCATTAAAGCCAACTATTAATTACTGAAACAAAAATACCCGATCCAGTTGCTCGAATGCTTGGCGCAGTGTTGTTGCCAAATCAAAATAACTGGGTCGGTTGACTGACGGTGCGCAATTCATCTTCTGATTGATATCAAAGTACCAACGAGACAGCGAAGGTGGTAATTGCGTATCCGCCCGTCGTCCCAGCCAGTAATACCCCTGCACCGGTAAACTCAATGCAAATAGACAACTCGCGATAAACGTTGGCCAATGCGCCGCATTGCCCCACTGCAGTTGTAAACAGCCACTCAATACAATCAATGCAGGAATAATACGTTTTCCCCAATTGAGCAGATAAATCACACGTTGCTCAGGGAAAATAGACGCGAATTCAGGTTGTGAAGGCCAGACAGAAGAATAGTCAGAACCATGTGTCAGAGTCTTGCCGAAAGATTTCATACTACTTCCCCCTTTCCGCCAATTTTCTAACTTTAACTCACAGTTAAGTAAATAAGAAATCTTTGTGGTTTTGAGGCTTCCACTGTATTCTTCGCGCCTTAAAACCCCAGCGTTTTAACAGAAAATATACACCACTTAGTTTGGGTCTACTGATTGCCCTAATAAGTGGTAAACAGTGGGATCCTGACATAAGCATATGCTATATTTGCTGCCTATGTTTAACAAATTTTAAACATATCCGTAACTGTATTGTTAGAAACCCATAATTTAGGATTAGTGAATGAGTGACAAGTTGGTTCTTGTACTTAACTGCGGCAGTTCTTCTTTGAAATTTGCCGTGCTTGACGCCACCTCTGGTGATGAAAAACTCTCAGGCATTGCTGAATGTTTGCACCTCGATGACGCCAGAATCAAGTGGAAACTGGATGGAGCCAAAGGCAGCGCCGATTTAGGCGTGGGTGCCGCTCATCAGGAAGCCCTCGATTTTATCGTACAGACCATCCTGCCGAACAAACCAGAACTGGCGGCTGAGTTGATCGCTATCGGTCATCGCGTTGTTCATGGTGGTGAGAAGTTTACTCAATCAGTTGTGATTGATGACGCTGTGGTTAAAGGCATTGAAGACTGCAGCACATTAGCGCCACTGCATAACCCTGCACATTTGGTTGGGATCAGTGCCGCGAAGCATGCTTTCCCATCATTACCAAATGTTGCGGTATTTGATACAGCATTCCATCAGACCATGCCAGAACAGGCTTATCTGTATGCGTTGCCATATCAGTTATACACCGATAACGGTATCCGCCGTTACGGCATGCATGGCACCAGCCATTACTATATTAGCCTGAAAGCAGCCGAAATACTGAACAAGCCAGTCGAAGAGTTGAATATTATCAACTGTCATCTGGGTAACGGTGGTTCGGTGTGTGCGATCAAAGGCGGTCATTCCGTTGATACGTCAATGGGGATGACACCGCTGGAAGGTCTGGTGATGGGCACCCGTTGTGGTGATATCGATCCGGCCATCATTTTCCATCTGCATGATGCGCTGGGAATGAGTTTGGATGATATTCATAAGATCCTGACCAAAGAATCTGGCCTGCTTGGCTTGACACAAGAGACCAGTGACTGTCGTTTCGTCGAAGATAACTACGAAACTAAAGAAGAAGCGAAACGAGCGATGGATATTTACTGCTATCGTCTGGCAAAATACATCGCTAGTTACACCGCTGCATTGGATGGACGTTTAGATGCTGTTGTCTTCACCGGTGGTATTGGTGAAAATTCGGCCCCTATTCGTGAACTGACGTTAAATCGTCTCGGTCTGCTGGGCTTTAAAGTCAGCACCGAAGCCAACCTTGCCACTCGCTTTGGTAAACAGGGTATCATCTCTGAACCGGGCAGCACGGTTGCCATGGTGATCCCTACTAACGAAGAGTGGGTGATTGCAAGAGATGCGGCGAATTTGGTCGCCTGATAAGATAGAATACTCAAGGCTGCCTACGGGCAGCCTTTTCATTAGTAGATAAACCGTCGAAACAAGGGGATATTAAGTGGCTCGTACAATCATGCTTATCCCGATTGGCACCGGCGTTGGCGTCACCTCTGTAAGTCTGGGCATGGTCCGGGCGATGGAGCGTCATGGCGTTAACGTAAGCTTTTTTAAACCGGTAGCTCAACCGAGACCTGGCCAATCTGGCCCAGAAACATCAACTGCCGTCATTCGTGCCGGTTCAAACATCACACCTCCTGAACCACTCTCCCTGCAATATGCAGCGAATATGATCACGTCTAACGACAGTGCTATTCTGTTAGAAGAGATTGTCGCACTCTATGAAAGACACATCATAGAGAGTGGTGCCGAAGTGGTGGTGATCGAAGGCTTAGTGCCTGTTGATAAGCAACCATTCGCCAATAAGCTAAACCATGAAATTGCGACCGCACTGGACGCAGACATTGTGCTGGTGACCCATCCGGGTAACTACTCCAGCCAGAAGCTGAAAGAAAGCATCGAACTGGCGTGTGCCAACTTCGGTGGTGCCAACAGCAAACGTATCGTTGGTTGCATCATCAACAAAGTTGGTGCGCCAGTTGATGAACATGGCATTACCCGCCCAGATTTGACTGAAATGTTCGAAGCTCACCATACCGGTGACAATGGCGGCAATCCATTAGAGATCCTGCAATTCTTTGGTAAATCGCCATTGCAGATCCTGGGTTGTATTCCATGGAATGCACAGTTAATTGCACCACGTGCGATTGATCTGGCGCGTCATCTGAATGCCAAAATCATCAATGAAGGTGAAATCTATACTCGCCGTTTGAACATTGTGACTTTCTGCGCGCGTTCTATTCATAACATGGTGCAACACTTCAAACCAGGTAGCCTGTTAGTCACCTCCGGCGACCGTTCTGATGTGATTGTATCTGCCTGTCTGTCTGCAATGAACGGCGTTAAGCTGGGCGCATTGCTGCTGACTGGTGGTTACCATCCTGAGCCGCAAGTGATGGCGTTGTGTCAGCAGGCAATGCAGACTGGTCTGCCAATCCTGATGATCGATACCAACACTTGGCAAACAGCAGTCAGCCTGCAGAATTTCAACGTTGAAATTCCGATTGACGATAACGCGCGTATTGAATTGGTACAAGACTATGTGGCCGGCCATATTGACAAACACTGGTTAGAGTCACTGACTTCTGAGTCTAGCCATCCTCGTCGTCTGAGCCCACCAGCATTCCGCTATCAGCTGACTGAACGTGCACGCAAAGCGAACAAACGTATCGTACTACCAGAAGGCGAAGAGCCACGTACCATCCGTGCTGCAGCTATCTGTGCGGAACGCGGTATTGCCCGTCCAGTACTGTTAGGTAACCCGGATGAAATTCGTCGTGTTGCTGAACAACAAGGCGTGATACTGAGCGATGTAGTTGAAATCATCGATCCAGTTGAAGCGCGTGAACGTTATGTACCACGTCTGGTAGAACTGCGTAAGAGCAAAGGTATTACCGAAGTTGTTGCCCGCGAACAGCTGGAAGACAACGTCGTGCTGGGTACTTTGATGCTGGAACGCAACGAAGTGGACGGTCTGGTATCTGGTGCAGTGCATACCACTGCCAATACTATTCGTCCTCCGCTGCAGATCATAAAAACAGCACCAGGCAGTTCTCTGGTCTCTTCTGTGTTCTTCATGCTGTTGCCTGATCAGGTTCTGGTCTATGGTGACTGCGCGATCAATCCAGATCCAAACGCTGAACAACTGGCAGAAATTGCTATCCAATCAGCAGACTCTGCGACTGCATTTGGCATTGAACCTCGCGTTGCTATGATCTCCTACTCAACTGGTACTTCTGGTACTGGTGCGGATGTTGATAAAGTGCGCGAAGCGACTCGTATTGCGAAGGAAAAACGTCCTGATCTGATCATCGACGGCCCATTGCAATATGACGCAGCAGTTATGGCTGACGTGGCGCTGTCTAAAGCACCGAACTCTCCGGTTGCTGGTCAAGCTACAGTGTTCGTGTTCCCAGATCTGAACACCGGTAACACAACCTATAAAGCAGTACAGCGTTCTGCTGATCTGGTCTCTATCGGCCCGATGCTGCAAGGTATGCGTAAACCAGTAAATGACTTGTCTCGTGGTGCTCTGGTAGACGATATCGTTTATACCATCGCGCTGACTGGTATTCAGGCAACTCAAGGTCAGGATTAATTCTACTTTTAGCTGTCTTTAAAAGCCCTGTATTTACAGGGCTTTTTTATTTCTTCGGAATATGTCTTCAGGCATCTGAACCAATAAACTCTATTCACCAACGGCCATTCATGAAAAACACTCCGGTAATCAATATATGATATTGAGCAAAAAACACTCAACGCGATTACCAATCAGCTATATTTAATGCACGGGCCAACAAAATAAAGAGCTCAGTATGTTGCCCACACTGCTCTATGAAATGTTACCAATCATCTGCCTATTTTTTGGAGCCTTGTTGTTGAATATGGCTCACGGATTTCTGTTGTTGTTTTCTGCCGTTTTATTCTTTTGGGCTGGGGCCATCACGTGGATGATGCGTTCTGAATATCGACGTACCGATGATCAAAACATCATTCTGCATACCCTATTATTCTTTCCTGAATTACTTTATGAAATATTGCCTTTCATCAATCTGTTTATCGGGCTCATTTTGCTCCGTAGCACTCAGCAACTCTACTTTGTCATTGCTGGGGGTATTCTTATCTTATGGGCTTTGTACTGCGCAGCTAAACGTTATGTGTATAGATGCCATGTCTATCACCCAATCAAACTAAAAGCGCCTAGAACACACATGAAATAACGCATCTAACGTAAGTCAACCCATTCAAGAAACACTGCAAACTCCTTCTTTTATTTTTTAGCAACTGGTGTCAATTCAATCGATGATAGATGTAGCGACATGCTCTTTTTTCTATAATCACTGTTTCTCAGCCTGTTGCTAACAGATCAATCCACAGGAAATGTGGATAAGATCAATGAATTGAAATCGTGATCTGCAGAAAAAAACATCTGAATCCGCATATCCGACATACTGATTACAGTCTCTCTCTCTGTGAATTGCTCACTTTATCAGCAAGGCGGTCATATGAAGATCCTGATCACAGGTGCCAGCGGTTTTATTGGTCAATCTTTAGTCAATTTATTGCGAGCAGATCATGAACTATTATTGGTTAGCCGACGACCAACGTTAGCAGCTAAGCGATTAGCTGTGGATAACTCTAAAGTTATCCAACTGGAACAGCTAAATTCCCTTGATGGTGTGGATGCTATTATTAATTTAGCCGGTGAGTCGCTGGCGGCAAAACGCTGGAGTGTGGAACAAAAACGTCGTATCAGCGAAAGCCGCTGGCTGATCACCGAAGCGTTGCTGACAAAACTAAAAAATAGCACTCCCGCGCCTCGGATCTGGATCAATGCCTCAGCGATCGGTTTTTATGGTGCACAGGGAGCAGAACCATTAGATGAAGGTTTTGTTCCTACACAAACAGATTTTCCCAACCGAGTTTGTGCACACTGGGAAGAGCTGGCACAACAAGCATCATCGTTTAACTGTCGGGTTTGCATTATTCGGATAGGTTTAGTGCTAGGCACTCAAGGCGGCGCATTAGCCAAAATGTTACCGGCCTATTGGTGTGGTTTAGGTGGGGCGCTGGGTTCCGGAAAACAGATGGTGTCTTGGATCACCCGCACTGATCTGGTTTATGTGATCCGTTTTTTGCTGGAACACCCACAATGTTCGGGCATCTATAATGCTACTACCCCTCATGTGATCAGCAATGCTGAATTTAGCGCGACGTTGGCAAAGGCGCTGCATCGCCCTCATTGCCTGCATACACCAGCCTGGGTCTTAAAATTACTATTGGGCGAAATGGCCGATCTGTTGCTGAATGGGCAAAATGTGCAACCAACACGGTTACTGGAAGCAGGCTTCCAGTTTCGTTATCCAACTTTGCCGGAAGCCCTGCATCATGTACTTGAAGATTAACGCCTTACAACGCCCGTAATCTTGCGGCTAAGGTGCGTCTTAGCAATGGTTGTAACGTAAATTGCGATACCAATAAAACCGTAGATGCACCGCTCAACGGCAATAACCACCACAGCACCGGTAACCATTGCCATGCCTGCTCGCTCCACTCTGCATGCAACCACCAGCGGATCAGCTCACAGCTAAACGCCGCAGTAATGCCAGCAAAACCACCCAGCAGAATCGCTTGCCAGTGCAACATATCACGCAGTTGCTGACGTCTGGCCCCTAACGTGCGCATTAATAACAAACTGGTTTGCCGTTGTTGTAAGCCGGCTTGCCATTGCACCAGTAGCACCAATATTGCAGCCGCTGAAACCAGCAACATGAGTAAGGTCATCGCCCGAGCCAGCTTATCTAACACACTCTGCAATTTATTCAGTAACGAGTCGATATTGAGTGTCGTGATGGTTGGAAATGTGCGCGCCAGTTCAATTTCATCCGGTAATTGTGCTGCAGAAACCCGCAAGCTGGTCATCCAGTTCACCGCAAAAGGTTTTAATACGTCCGGTGAAAAAATCATGAAAAAATTAGGTCGCATGCTTTGCCAATCCACTTGCCGGATATTACGAACCGTGACCTCGAAAACCTGATCATCGACGGTAAAGCGCAAACGATCGTGCAATTTAATATTCAGCTCCGTTGCCACGCCCTGCTCGATAGATACTTGCCCGGTCATCGCACCTTGCCAGCCTTCACCACTGACCACCAGACTATCTGCCGGTAATTCAGCCTGGGCGGTCATCGTCAGCTCGCGGTGAATGCCTTTGCGTCCGGATTGTTCATCTTGCTGAGATACCGCCTCATCATTAATGTGCGTCAACCGCCCTCTTACAATAGGATAAAGCGGCGCATGAGTCAGTTTGTACTGCTGTAAAAATTGCTCGAGAGCCGGTTTATCGGCATCAGGGATATTGATCATAAAACGATTGGGCGCATCCGCAGGTAAAAAGGTCTGGAAACCACTGACAATTTCACTGCGCACACTGATCACGACGCCCAGCAATAATAGCGATAAAGCGATGCCACTTAACTGATGTAATATTTCCAGGGGTTGCCGTTGCCAATGTTGCACGGCCAGATAAAAGCTGCTGCCTGTTACGCCTTTTGGTAATAAGCGTAATAATAAATAGCCCATTCCCCCCAACGCTATAATCAAGGCGATCACCCCGCCCAACAGGCTAAATACCAGTTTGGTATCCTGTAATAGCAATAAGTTGATGAATAACAAACCCATAATCAGTAGCGGTAACGCCAGCCATGCCGGAATACGACTTTCCTGTTCCTGACGTAATACACGTAAAGCTGGAACGTCCAGCAAACGCCACAACGGAATACATACCAGTAACGAAACCAGTACACCGCCTAAAACAAATGCCAAGATAAAGGGTTGATATGAAGGTGTAGCCAGATCAGGTGGTAAGGCACTACCCAATTGCCAGACCATCCAACGGTGAATTAACCAGCCCAACAGACAACCGATCGTAATACCAGCCAAGGTGAGCAGACTTAATAAGCCACCCAATAATTGCATGATCTGGCGGCGAGAAGCGCCAAATGTTTTTAGTAACGCAAGCATACTTTGTGTTTGTCGCGCATATTGCTGTATGGCAATACTCATGGCCGTGGCGCCGAGCAATAACCCAAGTAAAGAGGCAACCCGAAAGAAACGTTCACTGCGTTCTAATTGATGCGATAAATTACGGTTGGCTTGTTCTGGTTTTAATAACTTTTGCCCTGGTTGTAAACGTGTGGCTAACCAAGCGTCCCAGTTATTCAGCGCTGATTCCATACCATGGAACAGATAACGATGGGTAACCCGGCTACCCGGCAAGATGACCTGTGCCGCCCCTAAATCATGCTGATGCATCAAGGCCCGCGGTGCCAGCGCCAAGGGATTAAAACTCTGATCGGGCTCTTGCAGTAATTCGCCCGCAACACGTAAAGACGTTGAGCCCAATTGCACTTTATCACCCAATTTTACCTGCAACAACAGCATGAGCTGATGGGAAAGCCAAAGCTCTCCTGGGCGTACCTCTTGTTGTGGCGCCAACACCAGATGACCATAAAAAGGATAACCACTCTCAATGGCTTTCGCTGACGCCAGCTGCATCTGTTCACCAGCTAACAGCATGGTGGAGAATTCAGTCGTATGGGTGAATTGCAAGCCGCTGTCATGCGCTTGTTTTAACCAAAGATCTGGCAATGGATTTGCTGATTCCACGACGCGATCGGCGGCCAGAAAATCACGACCAGAAACTTTCAGGCTTTGTGTCAATCGATCAGAAACCAGCGAGACACTCAGCACGGAGGCGATGCAAACGGCCAGCGCCAGCACAAACCACTGTAAGCCACCTTGCCACCCCATCCGGCAAAATAGTCGCCACAATAATTTAATCATCGAGACTCCTCCAATTGCCCGGCATGCATATGTACCTGCCGCTGACAACGAGTTGCCAATGCCACATCATGCGTCACGATAACCAGACTAGAACCAGACTCTTTATTCATACGAAACAGTAAATCGGCAATCTTTTGACCAGTATGCTGATCTAAATTGCCAGTTGGCTCATCGGCGAGTAATAACGCTGGCTGGCCAATGAACGCACGAGCTAATGCCACCCGTTGCTGTTCACCACCCGATAATTTGGCAGGCTTATGTTGTAATCGCTCCCCCAAACCAACAGCTTTTAGCAAGGTGGTTGCCAATTCCCGCGCTTGTTTAATACCGCGTAATTCCGCCGGTAACATGACGTTTTCCAATGCAGTAAGCTCTGGAATCAACAAAAACGACTGAAATACAAAACCAATTTTATCTGAACGTAATTTAGCCCGTTGCTCTTCATCCATCTGATGTAATGCTTGTCCGGCGATAAATATTTCCCCCTCACTGGGAATATCCAAGCCGGCTAACATCCCCAGTAACGTCGATTTACCCGAACCCGAAGCACCGACAATAGCAAGACTCTCACCTGCCTTAACTTGTAACTGGATCTGGTCAAGAATGGTAAGCTGTTCCTTACCAACTGAAACCCGTTGCGACAAATTATTGACCTGAATGATAAGAGGTTGCGTCATGAGAGGAATCCTGCTGATGTTATTATCGATGTGCTCACTTTCTATCCATGCTAGCACGCTATTAATACTCGGAGACAGTCTGAGCGCAGGCTATATGATGGCCGCAGAACAAAGCTGGCCAGTGTTACTACAACAACAATGGAAAGAAGAAAAATTTCCCGTCACCATCATTAACAGTAGCATCAGTGGCAGTACTACACAGGATGGTTTGGCGCGTTTACCCGCCCTGTTATCACATCACAAACCCGACTGGGTATTAATTGAGTTGGGCGCTAATGACGGTATTCGTGGTTTTCCACCAGCAGTGCCTTATCAAACGTTGAAAAAGACCATTCAACTTATTCAGCAACAAGGCGGCAAACCACTACTGATGCAAATCAAAATCCCACGTAATTACGGGGCTGCTTATATTGCAAAACTGGAAGCCATTTATCCTCAATTAGCGGAAGAAACGAAGACACCATTACTGCCTTTTTTCCTGGAGTCCATCATCACCAAGCCAGAATTAATGCTTAATGATGGTATTCACCCAACAGCCAAGGCACAGCCATTGATCCGCGATATGCTGGCGCCACTACTCCGTCAGCAAATTAACCTGGCCAAAAAGCCACTTTAGGTCAGAACTTAATACTTAATATGTAATTTTACGTAAATATAAGTATATCTCTGCACAGTCTATTGTTCGGTTTGGTGGCCTCCGTATCATGTCGCTGTACGTCATTAGAGGAAGGTTTACATGATCCGCATTTTGTTGGTTGATGATGATCTAGAGCTGTGCAGTATGCAGGGGCAATACCTCAGCAATGAAGGGTTTGCTGTACAGATGTACCATGATGGTGAAAGTGGTTTAGAAGAAGCCTTGAGTGGGGATTATGATCTGATATTGCTGGATGTCATGATGCCAAAACTCTCCGGGATCGATGTGCTACGCCGTTTACGTATCCACAGTAATGTACCGGTATTAATGCTCACCGCCAAAGGGGATGATATTGATCGTATCATTGGGCTGGAGTTAGGTGCTGATGATTATGTCTCTAAACCCTGCACCCCACGTGAACTGGTCGCCCGTGTTCGTGCGATTTTGCGCCGCGCCGATCCAGATAAACAAGACCCTGGTCAGTTACAACCGCTGAAAGTGGGCGCACTTACCATCTCTGCCGCCAGCCGTAGTGCGGCATGGCAAGATAATTTGCTCGATTTAACCAGTACTGAATTTAATCTGCTGGAAATGCTATGTCGTCGCGCCGGTCGAACCATCAGCAAAGAAGATCTCTCGATGCACACACTGGGTCGCCCATTAGCCCGTTACGATCGCAGTATTGATGTGCATGTCAGTAATTTGCGTCAGAAATTGGGAAATCTCAAAGATGGCCGCTCCCCGATTCAAACCGTCCGGGGTATTGGTTATCAGTTGGTGGTGGAATAATTAATGCGCCGGATCTTCTGGAAAATATTGCTGAGTTTCTGGCTCGCTATTTTGTTAAGCGGGATCGGCACAGGAATTATTCTCACACTCTATCAGGATGCCAAAACGGCCTATAGTGTCGTTGAGATCGGCGAACGGCCGAACGGTATTACAGACCCCGTAGCCCGGACACTGCAAAGTGGCGGGAAACAATTGTTATCCGAGATTATCAAACCACAATTATTTAATAATTCGGGGGCGAAGGTACCACGAATGCCGATCCCGTTTGTGGTTGATAGAAATGGTAAAGACTTATTCGATCGGACGATTAATGATAAAGCTTGGCTAGAAGCCAAACGTATCACAGAGAAAACGAACGATACACCGGGTGTGGAAAAAGTCACGCTGGCGGATGGCGAGGTCTTCTGGATATATCTGATCCGGCGCCCGCCGCCATTCCCTTACAACGTCATCTTTGAGTTATTTGACGCACCAATATTTTTGTTCTTTATGATAATGCTGACGAGTCTGCTATTCAGTAGCCGATTAGCCTTATCAATTTCTCGGCCAATAGAAACGTTGCGAGATGGTCTGAAGGCGGTATCTAAAGGCGACTTCAACATTAACGTCAGTCAGAAAATGGGAAAACGGTATGATGAATTTGCCGAATTGGGACGAGATACCGACTCGATGGCAGAAAAACTCAAGCAGTTGATCGATGCGCAACGTCGACTGTTGCATGATGTTTCCCACGATTTGCGTTCCCCGCTGGCTCGTCTGCAGTTGGCGATTGGTCTGATGCGGCAAAAACCGGAAGTGACTGAGCAAATGCTGCAGCGTATCGAACAGGAATGTCATCGTCTGGACAGTTTAGTCGGAGAAGTACTCACGCTGGCCCGCATGGAATCCGGTGTTCCGCAGCCCAAAGAGGACTACATCGACCTGATTGAGTTGCTGAAATCACTGGTCGATGATGCTCAATTCGAAGCTAAAGACAGTGGCAGTGTAATTCAACTACAGCTGGATGATGCGTTACATGAAGGGATCATCATCCAAAGCCGTGGGGAATTATTACTGCGCGCCTTTGATAACCTGATCCGTAATGCGCTGCAACACGCCGGTCGTGGTTGTCATATTGATATCGAAGTCCATCAGGAACTCGATGATATGCTGGTAATTGAAATTGCGGATAATGGCCCAGGGGTTGCCGACAACAATTTAGCCTCTATTTTCCAGCCTTTTTTCCGCAGTAATAATAATCCCGGCGATGGTTTAGGTTTGGCGATCACGAAACGCGCGATAGAAGTACATGGCGGAACCATCTCTGCGTATAACCGCCCTACGGGAGGTTTATGTATGCACGTTCGACTGCCTTGTTCCGTGCAACTGGATTAAGCTATCGCTCAACATAACCTAATAAAACCGGCTTTAAATGCCGGTTTTATCTTTTTGTTCATCGGTCGTTTTAGTCGTAAAAAAATGGCTAACTGTGGCGCCTAATCGTTTTAATAAAGCTTTTCTGATCTGCGAAAGTTTAGGTTTCTCATCCGGCAACAGAGTTAATGGCCGACAAGCCTGAATGGCATTAATGCCTAAACGCGCGGATAACAAACCACTGCCCAGCCCTTGCGCTAATTTTGCTGATAACTTAGCGGTTAATTCTGCACTAAACCAGTCTGTACCTAATTCCGTCACCAGCTCAGCAGCACCGGCAAACACCATATTTTGTAAAATCTGACGGATTAGCCGCAACTGCCCCCAATACCCTAGGTGGATCTGATAAATATCCGCAATTTCACGCAGCATTTTCAGATTACGCCACAACACTAATACCATATCCGCCAATGCCAATGGGCTTGCCGCCACCAACAACGCCGTCTGACTGCTGGATTTCAGCACCAGTTGCAACGCTTTATCATCTAATGGCCGTAACACCAGTTGGCTAAATAAAGTCAGTATTTCACTGTCATCATGATGAGGCTCGATATGCTCGAGCCAATGTTGATAAGTAGCTGAATGCTGCAATTGCAATTCGTTAGCGAGTTGTCGGCAAAAAGCCAGCGCATTACCATGCTGTCGCTCAGCTCTTAGCAACTCGGCTTGTTGACGAGATTGAAGATTACGCCGCAAACGACGTAACACACGATATTCCCGTCCTAGCATCACACCGCCGCCTAACAACAAACAACCGAGAGCAGCAGACCATGCGCCACCCCACCAGTAACTTTGCGACCATTGCTGATACAGAAAATCGCCCGCATCCAATAGTGATAAAGTAAATACACCACCAGCGCCCCAACGTAGCCAACCAGAAGTTGGTTTCGAAAGTAATTCTGTATTTTCTGACTCAACATCGTTTTCAATGTACAAAGATGATTCATCTAGCTGTGCCGGCGTGATTTCTACTGGGGCTGCACTCTTGGCTATCGTGCTCGGCGTTAATAAATCTAAAGGGATCTCAACCGCCGTTTTGACATCAGACATCGGTGCCGATTGCTTCATTGCATCTTGTCTCCAAGCAAATATTCCAACACTTGATCCAACCGAATATGCGGTCTGGCTTGCGCACTATGCCAAACCGGTGGCCGCAGATCGGTTAATCGCAATGAAGCGTTTTGCCAAAAATCTGGTTCAGGAATACGGGCCGGAATAACACCAGGAAACAGCGCCAACTCATGCCCAGTCATATCCACCCCATGTAACACAGTTAATGGTTGCCCGTTGTAATCAACCTGATGATATTCACTGGCGCGAATGGCCGCCATCGCCATACATTCCAGCGAAATGCCCTCAAAGCGAGCTCTGGCTAACCCTGGGTGCACTAGCTCACGCAATAAACTCAGCAATGCCGGATGTTGCTCTGGAGTAATGTGATCAGCCTTACTTGCCACAAATAACAATTTATCAATGCGCGGCGAAAACAAGCGCTGCCACCAGTGGCTATTACCATATTGAAAACTCTGTAATAACTGGCCCAATGTATCACGTAGATCATAGATGGCATCCCGGCTGGTTTTTAACGGCTGCAAACAATCCACCAGCACGATCTGCCGGTCAAAGCTGGAAAAATGATCGCGGTAAAATGGTTTTACGACATGTTCTTTATAAGCTTCAAAACGTGACTGTAATAATCCATACAGCGACTCGCTCGCAGGTGATTCCGCCGGTTGCGCCCAAACCCATGGCACAAATTGCAATAACGGCGCACCAGCAAATTCCCCCGGTAATACAAAACGCCCCGGCTGAATACTCTGCAAACCTAGCTGCTGCCGGCAATCATGCAGATACTGGGTATACAACGTCGAGATGTGTTTTACTTCATCAACAACTGCAGCAAATGGCTGAGTTGCGGCCCAATTATTACCCGCTTGTAACCAGGTCTCTGCCAATTGGCGACGAGATAATGACTGTAACTGCTCTTTTACCTGTTCACTCCACTGCGCATAACTCAGATCTAATAGCGGTAGGTCCAGCAGCCATTCGCCGGGGTAATCGACAATATCTAAATACAGGCGGCAAACATCATGGCCAATTTTTTGCCGTAATAACTGCTGGCTGCGAAAGCGGAGTTCTAAGCGGATTTCACTGAGTGTTTGGGTTGGATCAGGCCATTGTGGCGGATCAGATGCCAGCATCGACAACGCCTGTGCATACCCAAAGGTTGGAATGTGATGATGGGTTTGAATCACTTGCTGAGCGCCGAGTAAACGGCCTTGTTGCAACACTTGCCAATGTGGCAATTTAGCGCTGAATCCCGCCTGTTCCAGTTGTTGGATCAGCGCAGTAACGAAAGCTGTCTTTCCGCTGCGCGCCAAACCCGTGACGGCTAAGCGTAAATGGCGATCCCACGTCCGTTGCCATAACGTATCCGCCTTTCGCTGCAAATTCAGCCATTGTTCTCGCCGCAACACAGCTACCTCCACCGTTGATGTTTTTTATCCCATTCATTCAGTAAGAGAATGCACTTCATCTCAGACAAGCGTTGAAGGATAACTCGCGTTATAATCAGCACTTAGACGTGGTCAACGCCAATCGTGGCGGTTGTCCCAGCCTATCAGTCACGGATGTCGTATGAAACTTTTTTCATTAATGCACTGTTTGGGAGCCGTAATATTACTGCTCACCGGCTGCAAACCTGTCGAATCAGCCAAAACCAGCGGCGCTGTTTATTGTGTTGATAGTTTCAGCCAACACTTAAATCCGCAGATCCTGGGCTCCAGCCCTTTTGTTGCGTCATTGTCACAACAAGTCTACAACCGACTGATCGAAATCAATCCAGATACCCAACGCTTGGATGGCGCCTTAGCCGACAACTGGAGCATCAGCCGTAATGGTCTGGTTTATACCTTCAATTTACGCCGGAATGTACCGTTCCACCATACCGCTTGGTTTACCCCACAACGGTTATTTAATGCCGATGACGTTGTATTCAGTTTTCAGCGCATTCTTGATTCAAACCATCCGTTTCATGCCGTTTCCGGAACGCGTTATCCGTTTTTTGATAACCGGCAATTTGCCGAAGTTTTGCAGGATGTGAGGAAAGTTACCGACTATCAGGTGCAATTTGTCCTTCGTCATCCAGATGCCTCGTTTATGGCCACACTGGCCAGCGATTACGCCGTGATTTTATCCGCAGAATACGGTGACTATCTGCAACACCAGCATGGTGATTTGCAGGATATGGACGATTTGCCCGTTGGCACCGGACCATTTCAGTTACTGGAACAACGGCCAGATGAATATTTACGTCTAAGCAGAAATCCGGATTATTGGGACAAAGCCCCTCAACTGGAACAGCTGGTTTTCGACTACACACCTCGTGCCTCTAAGCGCTTAGCAAAATTATTTACCGGTGAATGTCAGGTAATTGCGACCCCCGCAGCCAGCCAATTACCGTTTATCCGTAATAACCCACGCACTGATTTAGATATTCAGAGCAATATGAACA
Source organism: uncultured Tolumonas sp. (assembly GCF_963678185.1). Taxonomy (NCBI): domain Bacteria; kingdom Pseudomonadati; phylum Pseudomonadota; class Gammaproteobacteria; order Aeromonadales; family Aeromonadaceae; genus Tolumonas; species uncultured Tolumonas sp. The sequence continues at coordinate 3,585,314 of NZ_OY782757.1, read as the reverse complement.
CCACATATCTGGCATTAAATACCCGCCAGAAACCGCTGAATGATATTCGCGTCCGACAAGCGATTGCCATGGCAATCAACCGCGACAATCTGCAACAAGCTGTTTTTTATGATACTGGTGAAACAGCCTCCAGCTTGTTACCACCTGCGTCCTGGGCTCATCACCCGAATCTGGATGAGTATTATTATGATCCGGACAAAGCACGGGCGCTATTGAAGGACGCCGGTTACCCGGACGGTTTTGATATCACCATGTGGGTGCAACCTATCGCCAAAACCTACAACCCGGATGCATCAAAAACGGCACAATTGATCCGCGGTGATCTAGCCCGTATCGGGATCAATGTACAACTGCTGGAAACACGCTGGGTACTCATGCGTGCAAACCTGCAAGAAGGTAAATATGATTTAGCCTTATTGTCATGGGCCGCAGACAATGCCGATCCTGACAACTTCTTGCGCCCATTACTCAGCTGTGAAGCGATGGGGAAAGAGGGTAATAACTATTCTGGCTGGTGTAATCAGGAGTTTGATGCCCATCTGGATAACGCGTTAGCTACTCAACGTTTATCACAGCGGATCTTTGAATACCAACTCAGTCAGGAAATGATCTACCAGTATGTTCCTGTGATCCCGCTGGCTCATGCGTTGATGGTGAGTGCCTACTGGCGCAATATGCACAATATTGTCATTCCACCCACCGGTGGTGTTTCATTTAAAAAGGCTTATCGGGAGTAAGTTATGCTCATTTACACATTGCGCCGCTTAAGCTTATTGTTCTTTACGTTACTCATCCTGAGTCTATTGGCCTACGGCATGGATCGGCATATTGATAGCGACAATTCAATAAATCTGATCAATGGCTATTTTGAGTTCGTCAAAAATTTCCTACAAGGTCAATGGGGAATTTCCAGCGTCACCGGTGAACCTGTGTTAAACAGCGTGCTGGCTTATTTACCCGCGACATTAGGCTTAGCCTTGGCAGCGATTTTTCTGGCGACCGTTGTTGGTATTACATTGGGCATGTTGGCTGCGTTATATCGCGATCATTGGCCTGACATGATCATCACCAATCTCAGTTTATTGGGTTTTTCGATCCCTATATATTGGCTGGCAACGTTATTGATCATGACGTTGGCGATGCAATTAGGTTGGTTCCCCTCTTCTGGACAGTTAAGCCTGCTTTATCAAATCCGTCCGGTGACTGGCTTCAGTTTGCTTGACTGCTGGTTGTCTGATAAACCCTATCGAATAGCAGCATTATTGGATGCACTGCAGCATCTGATATTACCGGCAAGTGTACTGGGTTTGATTACCACCACCGAGGTGATCCGTTTAGTACGCAGTTCGCTCAGTGAAGTGATGGGACAAAGCTACATCAAAGCCGCACTCAGTCGTGGACGTTCAACCTGGAGTGTCGTTCTAACGCATGGTTTACGTAATGCATTACCGCCCATCTTACCGATGATGAGTATGCAATTCGGCACCATAGTGACCTCGGCCATTATTACTGAACAGATGTTTGAATGGCCTGGATTAGGACGCTGGCTGGTGAGCAGTATCAATGCCCGCGATTTTGCTGCTGTTCTAGCCTGCATGCTGGTAATAGCCATTACGCTCATTGTTATCAATGTCTTTTCTGAATTACTGACCGTTCTGTTCTACCCAGCTAAAAGGAAAGCGATGTATGCCCAGCAAGGTTAGAATTTACCCTGAGATCCGCATACCGTCACCGCTGGCACAGACATGGCAAACGTTTCGCCAAAACTCGCGCGCCATGGCCGGTTTGTGGATGTTTGCGTTTTTTATTGCTATGGCTTTGCTGGGTCCATCGTTATCCAGTTATGATCCGTTTGATCAAAACGCCAATGCACTGCTGCTCTCGCCTTCGTGGGAAAAAAATGGCTCGTTGCACTACTTTTTAGGTACCGATGACTTAGGCCGGGATGTGTTATCACGTCTGTTATACGGCGCCCAAATGACCTTTGGTAGTGCGCTGACCGCCTGTATCTTAGCTATGTTAATTGGTTCCGGTATCGGGGTTGTGGCCGGTATGCAGCGTGGATTGATGTCCAGCATCTTGCACCACATGCTGGACGTGTTGTTATCTGTTCCTTCCTTGCTGCTGGCTATTGTGCTGGTTTCGCTGATGGGTGCCAGCCTTGAAAATGCACTGCTCGCCATCACGTTGGCTTTAATTCCGCAGTTTATTCGAGCTTCATTTAATGCCGTCCGAGAGATAGCCGGCAAAGAGTACATCATCGCGGTCCGCCTTGATGGTTCAACACCGTGGCGTATTCTGCGACTCGCGATTTTACCGAACATTCTGGATGTGTTGGTTACGCAAACCACGCGAGGGCTCTCTGCCGCCATACTCGATATCAGTGCTGTCTGTTTTCTGGGCATCGGTGCGCAATCACCATTACCAGAATGGGGCACCATGCTCGCAGATAGTTTAGATCTTGCGTATATCTCACCGTGGAATGTTGCGCTACCAGGCTTGGCCATCATGCTGAGTGTGGTTGCCACCAATCTGGTCGGCGAAGGCCTGCGTAAAGCACTGCAACAAGGACTAGAATAATGCCGTTATTGGATATTCGTAATCTGACTATTGAGATCGACACCTCGCAAGGCCGAGTCAAAGTCGTCGATAAAATCAGCCTGACAATTAATGAAGGCGAAGTTCGTGGTTTAGTCGGTGAGTCCGGTTCAGGCAAAAGTCTGGTTGCCAAAGCACTGGTAGGGATCACTAAAGATAACTGGCATGTTTCGGCTGATCGCCTGCGGATCTGCGATGTGAACTTACTCGAATTGACACCTCGCCAGCGCCGTCAGTTTCTATCAAATAACATCGCCATGATCTTTCAGGAACCCGTATCCTGTCTCGACCCGTCCATTCCGGTGGGTGATCAGCTCATGGAAGTCATCCCAAGCCGGGTGTTTGAGGGAAAATGGTGGCAATGGCCGTTCTGGCGGAAAAAACATGCCAAAGCGTTATTGCACCGCGTCGGCGTTAAAGATCATGACAAAGTCATGAATGCCTATCCACTAGAGCTTTCTGACGGTATCTGCCAGAAAGTGATGATTGCGATGGCTATCGCTGTCAAACCTAAACTGCTGATCGCCGATGAACCTATCAGCGCCATGGAAGCTACCACACAGGCACAAATTCTACGTCTGCTGGATAAAATGAACGTGGTGAATCACACCACCATTTTGTTGATCAGTAATGATTTAAATGCGATCGCCAATCTGGCGGATACCATCAGTGTGATGTATTGCGGTCAGATGGTAGAAACCGGTCCACGCGAATTAGTATTAAAAAATCCGCATCACCCTTATACCAATGCGCTATTGAACGCTTTGCCGGATTTTAGTCAAAATTTGCCGCACAAATCAGCACTGATCACCCTGCCCGGCTCCATACCACCATTGCAGCATTTGCCTATTGGTTGCCGTCTTGGACCGCGCTGCCCCTATGCACAGAAAATGTGTGTACGGATGCCTGGCGTGACCCAAAGTAAAGGACACCAGTTTTATTGCCATTTCCCACTGAACCTGGAGGATTCCAGCCGATGAACTCCGCACCATTATTGAAAGTCAGTGGTATCAATAAAACCTTTATCAATCGGGTAGGCTTATTCCGCCGCAAACCGGTTCAGGTATTAAAAGATATCTCATTCACTCTCGAACCCGGTGAAACGCTCGCATTGGTGGGTGAAACAGGCTCTGGCAAAAGTACGCTCGCTAAGATACTAGCTGGCGTGGTGCCACCAACCTCCGGTGAAATTGAAGTAAACGGTGAACTAATTGCGTTTGAAGACACACAAAAACGCTGCAAATTGATCCGCATGATCTTCCAAGACCCGAATTCTTCGTTAAACCCGCAACTTCGCGTTGGTCGAATTCTGGAAGCACCGTTACGCCTGAATACCGATTTAACGGAAGAAGAACGTGCTAACACCGTGATCGAAACATTACGCATGGTCGGTTTATTGCCGGAACATGCGCTGTTTTATCCGCAGATGATCTCATTAGGGCAAAAACAACGTGTCGCACTGGCGCGGGCGCTGATCCTTGATCCGAAGATCATCGTGGCCGATGAAGCCTTCTCGATGCTGGATGTCTCCATGCGCTCGCAAATCGTCAATTTGTTGCTGAAATTGCAGGAACGGTTGGGATTATCTTATGTGGTCGTTGCCAACGATCTGGGTCTGGTGCGCCATATCAGTGATAAAGTATTGATCATGCATCAGGGGGAAGTCGTTGAAAGCGGGTTGACCAGTGAAGTATTCGCCAATCCGCAACATGATGTCACTAAACGGCTGATCCAAAACCACGGTCATGAATACCGACTATAATTTCTGCCAACATCAGATAGCAAAAAGCCCTGAAAATTCAGGGCTTTTTATTAACAGGACAAACTATACGCCAGCTTTAGCCAGTGCCGCAGAAACGATCTGTTGCGCTTCTTTCTGGATAAGATCCAGATGCTCTTCGCCTTTGAAACTTTCCATATAGATCTTGTAGATTGACTCGGTGCCACTTGGACGAGCCGCAAACCAGCCATTCTCAGTCACTACCTTCAAACCACCAATCGCCGCATTGTTACCTGGCGCTTTAGTCAGTTTCGCCAGAATAGGTTCGCCAGCCAAAGAGGTTGCTTCAACCAGATCAGGGCTCAGCTTAGACAATACTGCTTTTTGTGCGGTATTCGCTGGCGCATCGATACGACGATAAACTGGCGCACCAAATTCTTCTGTCAGCGCGTCATACAACTGCTGTGGGTCTTTACCTGTCACCGCAATAATTTCTGCCGCCAGCAAAGCCAGAATGAAACCATCTTTGTCGGTAGTCCACACAGTGCCGTCTTTACGTAGGAATGACGCGCCCGCGCTCTCTTCGCCACCGAAACCGAAACTACCGTCAAACAGACCATCAACAAACCATTTAAAGCCAACCGGCACTTCTTTCAGATTGCGGGCAATTTTGCCAGCCACACGATCAATGATAGAAGAAGAAACCAGTGTCTTACCCACTGCCGCTTGTGCTGGCCAGTTAGGACGATGCGTAAACAGATATTGAATTGCTACCGCCAGATAATGGTTTGGATTCATCAGACCTGATTTAGTCACAATACCGTGACGGTCATAATCTGGATCATTACCCAATGCAATATCAAATTTGTCTTTCAGACCAATCAGACTCGCCATCGCCCATGGGCTCGAGCAATCCATACGGATTTTGCCGTCTTTATCCAGTGTCATAAATGAGAATGTTGGATCAACCCGATAATTCACGACTTCGATATTCAGGCCATAGGTTTTCGCAATCACGTCCCAGTAGGCAACACCGGCGCCACCCAGTGGATCAACACCAATTTTGATGCCCGATTTACGAATTGCTTCCATATCCAGCACATTACCCAAATCATTCACATACGGGGTAACGTAGTCATGTTCCTGCACAAACTCAGAGGCAATCGCCGCGGCATAAGGCATTACTTTCACATCAACAGAACCGTTTTCCAGGATCTGGTTCGCACGATCTTCCACCCACTTGGTGATATCACCTTCAGCTGGGCCACCATGCGGAGGGTTATATTTAAAGCCACCATCTTCCGGTGGATTGTGTGATGGGGTAATCACCACGCCATCAGCCTGATCTGCATGACCAGCGCGGTTGTAAGTCAGGATCGCGTGCGAAACAACAGGAGTCGGTGTATAGCCTAAGCCTTGCTGAATGCGAACCTGCACACCGTTAGCTGCCAATACTTGTACGGCGCTGGCCAGTGCCGCTTCTGACAACGCATGCGTATCCATACCAATAAACAGCGGGCCAGAGATGCCTTTACTCTGACGATATTCAGCCAGAGCCTGACTGACAGCCTGAATATGAGATTCAGTGAAAGCATTGTGCAACGAACTGCCGCGGTGCCCAGAGGTACCGAAGGCAACGCGTTGTTCAGGTAATGACATATCAGGTTTATTCAGATAATAAGCAGCGACCAGACGTGGAATATTGGTGAGGTCTTCAACGCGAGCTGGTTTACCTGCGTGCGGATGTTGTGCCATATACGACTTCCTGTTCTTTTATACCTTGTTACAAACCTCTGCGATCGTTTCCGCAGAGTAGCCCATGGCCTGCATTAACTGCTCAATAATCAAGCGCTTACGGCCAGTATTCGTGTTAGTAATAACCCAGTACGGGGTCTCAGGGACAGGTTTTGGCTTGGTGGTTTTACCATTGTCTAACAAGGCTTGTGGATCTTCCGCGAAGTAGATCCGTTTACGGCCTTTGATGTCTGCACCCCGACTAAAAACTTCGGGTTGAGCACGATACAAGGCGGAAAGAATCAACATGAAACGTGCTATCGCACTCTCTTCTTTCGCTAATTGCGCATCGTCGATCAGCTTGTTCAAAACATCCGTGGAAGCTTCTGTGAGTGATTCCGCATCCGTCTTATCATCAAGCACCGCAGACACAGTTGATTCCATACTCGTATCTACAGGCAAAGCAAGCAGGCGTCTTAAAATATCAGAAGCACTCTCGCCAATATGCAAGGTACGGCTGGCTATGTAACGGTAGATCTGTTCATCAACCTCAATGGTTTTCATTTTTATTCGGTTCCGACACTTTGAATATATAGACAACGGTCGGATTATACATAAGCCACAGCAGCAAACCTAACCCTGTGCACGGTGTTTACTCAGACCCGTAGCACTACCCTCGCATAAATTCCATTTCAGTACACTTGTGTTCATCTCCACTCGTGACTCATCCCTCATTTTGTTGCCAGATTACGCCAATCCTCTGATTTCGTTAACCAAGAGAATAAATCCATCTTTATTTTCTTAAATTCGGCTGACTCACGATTTATTTGGTAATTTGTTAATATACGGTTACAGCAACCAAAGAAGGACACACTGTGAAGCTTAATTACCAGATAACCGAGTTCCCTAATCCTGCAGCAGAGCCAATTGTTTTACTGCATGGTTTATTTGGCAAACAAGACAATCTGGGATTACTCAAACAAGCGCTACAGTTACAACGTCCGGTGATCACCGTAGATCTGCGCAATCATGGACTGTCAGAATGGCATGCTGAGATGAACTATCAGGTGATGAGTGACGATATCCTCAATTTATTGAGTGAATTTAATCAGCCTAAAGTGCATCTGCTCGGGCATTCCATGGGTGGCAAAGTGGCAATGGCGGTAGCGTTACAAGCACCCGACCGAGTAGCATCATTGATCGTGGCCGATATTGCCCCCGTGGCTTATCAAGAAAGCCGACACACGAATGTGTTTAACGCGTTGAATGCTGTCGCTAACGCACAAATAGCCTCTCGAAAGGAAGCAGAACTACTGATGTCTGACTACCTGACTGAACCAGCCGTGCGCCAATTTTTATTAAAATCTTTCAGTAACACACAACCCACCCACTGGCAATTTAACCTGCACATATTGCAACAACACTATGCCGATATCATGGGCTGGCCTTTCGCTGCCACACAACGTTATTCAGGCCCGGTGTTATTTATCAAAGGCGGTGCATCAGACTATTTGCAAACGGAACATCAACCCGTCATAGCACAGCACTTCCCCAATGCCAGTGCCAAAATTATTCCCGGTTGTGGTCATTGGCTGCATGCCGAAAAACCACTCTTATTTAACGGAATTGTTGAGCGGTTTTTACAACAATCAAACTGATAAAACAGCCGCTATCACGCGTTATGCTTTGCGATACATTGTGGTATAGTGCGCCCCCTATTGAGTAATGCACGCACCTGAACCTTGTCTGGCAGTAGTTTTATATATGGCAAAACATCACTCGGATCGCACTACACTGGATCTGTTTGCTGACGAAAAACGTCCAGGGCGCCCTAAAACTAACCCTCATCCCCGTGATTTGCAGTTAAAAATAAATAAACGCAATCAATTAAAACGGGATAAGGATAAAGGGCTTCATCGGGTTGAACTCAAACTCGATGCAGAGTCATTGGATGATCTCAATCAGTTGGCAGATGCCAGAGGTATCAGTAGATCAGAACTCATTCAGGAGTTAGTCCGCGAATACGTTAGCACTCAGCGTTCCAGCCAGCTAAAATAGTAACCAGCATTTTGAATTCCGACGAAGACGAACAAGGATAATTCACCTTATGGCACTGATAGGTCTGTTCTTTGGTAGCGATACCGGCAACACAGAAGCAGTCGCAGGCATGATCCAGAAAGAACTGGGCAGCGATTTGATTGACGTATTGGATGTAGCTCAGGGCACCAGCGCTGACTTTGAAAAATATGACTTGCTGATCTTAGGCATTCCAACCTGGTATTACGGCGAATCACAGGCCGACTGGGATGATTTTTTCCCTGAATTGGAAAAAGTTGATTTCAGCGCCAAACTGGTGGCCATCTTTGGTTGTGGCGATCAGGAAGATTATGCTGAATATTTCCTTGATGCGATGGGCACATTACGTGACATCATCGTGGCTAAAGGCGCAACCATTGTCGGCTACTGGCCGACAGAGGGCTATCATTTCGAAGCCTCCAAAGCACTGGTCGATGACAAACATTTTGTCGGTCTGGGCATTGACGAAGATCGTCAGCCAGAACAGACAGCGGAACGTGTTGCGGCCTGGTGTCAGCAATTACGCGAAGAGATGTGTCTGTCTGAGTTAGTCTAACAATTGTTCAGCTTCAGCCAAGCCCGTGACCTACACGGGCTTTATTTTATGCAGAATAAGCAAACATCGCCGTAACACATTTCTTTTTATTAGAATTGCGCCATATAATGGGGAAAGCCCTACTCGCTGCAGTCTCAAACTGCCCCAAGAATACAGAGAGCTATGACAGACCATAATCAGCAACTGAAAGACGCCGGATTAAAAATCACTTCGCCGCGGGTTAAGATCTTGGATTACCTGCGCCAGCCGGAATGCCAGCACATCAGTGCTGAAGACCTTTATAAACTGCTGCTGGATAATGGTGAAGAAATTGGTTTGGCAACCGTTTACCGGGTTCTGAATCAATTTGATGATGCCGGCATTGTAACTCGTCATCATTTCGAAGGCGGTAAGTCCGTATTTGAACTGGCGCAGCAACATCACCATGATCATCTGGTGTGTCTGGATTGTGGCAGTGTGGTCGAGTTTTCTGATGAAGTTATTGAACAACGTCAGAAAGAAATTGCCGAAAAACATGGTATGACACTGACGCATCACAGCCTGTATCTTTACGGTAATTGCGGTAAAGAAAACTGTATCAATCGTAAGAAATAATGGTTAGTAAATAATTTTCTTCCCATAAAAAGAATCCCGCACTTAGCGGGATTCTTTTTATGCTTAGTTTTTGCAGCCGCCGTGGCCACCACAGCATTCATGCTGTTCTTCCGCGTCATGATGATGATCATGACCATGGCCTTTCCCGCCGCAGCACTCATGTTCTTCACCATGCGCATGACCTTTACCACCACAACACTCATGATCGTCACCATGTGAATGACCATGGCCACCGCAACAACCTTCGTGCTCATGATGATGACCATGATCGTGACCACAACCTTCTTCACCGTGAATATGACCATGTGCAATTTCTTCTGCTGTTGCTGCACGAACTTCACGAACATTCACTTTAAAGTGCAGATCCATGCCCGCCAGTGGATGGTTAGCATCAACTTTCACGAAGTCTTCAGAAACTTCAACGATAGTAACCGGACGGTGACCATCATCGGTATCAGCAACAAATGTGTCGCCTTCCGCCACTTCCATACCATCGAACAATTCGCCCGGTACTTCTTGTACCAATGATTCTTCGTATTCACCGTAAGCATCTGCGGCTGGCACTGTCAGTTCAAAGCTGTCACCTGCTGCACGTTCATACAGTGCATTCTCTAAACCGGGAACCAGATAGCCACTGCCATGCAGATAAACTAACGGCTCACGCCCTTCAGTGGTATCCAGTACTTCGCCTGAAGTATCCGATACGGTGTAATCCAGCGTAACAACGCTCAAATGAGTAATCTTCATCATGCATCCCGGTTAAAATGACAACTAGTCTCACCAGCATACCGGAAAAATCCTGCCAAACACAATCCTCGGCTGATCATTCAACAGCTGCCGGACAACGCTTTTACCCGTATAATGCGCTTTTGTTTGCTGCCGAATTATTCCCGTCATGATCATCGTTTCTCAAATTACGCTGCTCCGAGGCAATAAGCCTTTATTAGAAGAGGCTTCAGCCACTATTCATCCCGGTCAAAAGGTCGGGTTAGTTGGAAAAAACGGCTGCGGTAAATCCAGTTTTTTTGCTTTATTAAAAGGTGAACTGGCGGTTGATGCAGGCTCGGTTTCCGTACCAGCACAATGGCAAATCGCCACCGTAGCGCAGGAAACTCCCGCCCTTGATTGTTCTGCGATCGATTATGTCATTGACGGCGACAAAGAGTTTCGCAGCCTTGAACAACAACTAGCGCAAGCGGAACAACAAGGCGATGGCATCCGCATTGCTGAATTGCACGGTCATTTAGATGCCGCCGGTGCTTACACCATTCGTTCGCGTGCCGGAGAACTGTTGCATGGTCTGGGCTTCAGCAGCGAACAACATCAGCAACCGGTCTCGGCATTTTCTGGTGGTTGGCGTATGCGTCTTAACCTGGCACAAGCGCTGATCTGTCGCTCCGACTTACTGTTACTCGATGAACCAACCAACCACTTAGATTTAGATGCTGTGATCTGGCTGGAAAGCTGGTTACGTTCTTATCGCGGCACATTGATCTTGATCTCCCACGATCGTGATTTTCTCGATCGGGTCATTAATCGCATCATTCATATCGAAAATGACAAGTTGAATGAATATACCGGCGGATATTCTGACTTCGAGATTCAGCGTGCATCGGCTTTGTCACAACAACAATCGATGTATGAAAAGCAGCAACTCGCGCTGAGCAAGATGCAAGATTATGTCGATCGCTTCCGTTATAAAGCCACCAAAGCCCGTCAGGCACAAAGTCGTCTGAAAGCGATGGAGCGAATGGAGTTGATCCTGCCTGCGCATGTTGATTCGCAATTTCAGTTTCAGTTCCGTGAACCAGATGCGTTGCCAACGCCGCTGATCAGTATGGAAAATCTGAGCGCCGGTTATGGCGATAAGTTGATCCTGCAAAAAATTAAGCTGAACTTAGTGCCCGGCTCCCGCATTGGCTTGCTGGGGCGCAATGGTGCCGGTAAATCGACATTTATCAAATTACTGGCGGGTGAACTGACGCCACTCTCTGGCAAGTTGGAACCCAGCAAAGGCGTTAAGATCGGCTATTTCGCCCAGCATCAGCTGGAATCATTACAGCAAGGCGATACGCCATTGCAGCACCTGACACGCATTGCGGGTAATCGTCCGGAACAGGAACTACGTAACTTTTTAGGTGGTTTTGGCTTTCATGGCGATAAAGCGCTGGAAGTCGTTGATACCTTCTCCGGTGGTGAAAAAGCACGTTTAGTGTTGGCATTGCTGGTCTGGCAGAAACCAAACTTGCTGTTATTAGATGAACCAACCAACCACTTAGATCTTGAAATGCGCGAAGCGCTGACGCTCGCTCTTCAAGGTTTTGAAGGCGCGATGGTTATCGTCTCGCACGATCGCCATTTACTACGCACTACGACTGATGAATTTTATCTGGTGCACCAGCAACGCTTGGAAGCCTTTGATGGTGACTTAGACGACTACCATAAATGGTTGACCGAGCAAGATAAAAATCAGAACGAAGTTAAAGTTGCTAGCAATTCGCCAGCCGCACCACAAAGTGCGACCGCGCGAAAAGATCTGAAACGTCGGGAAGCGGATTTCCGCCAGCAGATCCGCCCATTGCGCCAAAAACTGGAAAAACATGAAAAACAGATGGCAAAACTGCAGTCGGCGTTAACCGATATTGAAACCGCGCTGTCTGATCCAGCCATTTATCAGGACGATGCCAAATCTAAACTGACCAGTTTGCTGGCACAGCAAGGCCCGTTAAAAAACGAACTGGAACAAGTCGAGTTGGAGTGGATGGACATTTCCGAACAACTGGAACAGATGGAACAACAATTTGCTGCCGAAGTAGCAACCCAGGATTAAATTGAATGCTTAGTTATCGCCACGCGTTTCATGCCGGCAATCATGCCGATATTTTAAAACATGCCGTGATCAGTTTATTGATCGACCAACTGAAGCAAAAAGACAAACCGTTTTGTTATCTCGACACCCATTCTGGTGGCGGCTGTTATGACCTCACCGGCGAATGGGCAAATAAAAAAGCCGAATATCTCGATGGTATTGCCCGCCTTTGGCCGCAGCGTGAGCAATGGCCTGCGCTGAAAAGTTATATTGATTGTGTCGCTGCGCTGAATAATGGCGACACACTGCAATATTACCCCGGCTCACCCGAGATCGCGCGCGCGCAATTGCGCGAGCAAGATCGTCTGATCCTGATGGAATTGCACAACAACGAGATTGATATTCTGCGTCAGCACATGCATCGCGATCCTCGTGTTGCATTACATCACCGTGATGGTTTTGAAGGGCTGGTTGCGTTGACGCCACCGACTCCACGCCGCGGTCTGGTACTCATCGACCCGCCATATGAACTGAAAGAAGATTACGATCGTGTCGTTAAATCGCTGGCCAAAGCATGGCGACGCTGGCCTGTAGGTATGTATGCGGTTTGGTATCCGTTACTGGGGAAAGAAGCCGATCGCAGTCAGCATATGCTCAGTGAATGCCAAAAATTAGGTATTCCAATGCTCACCGCCGAGTTAAGTGTGCAAGAACAATCGCCGACTTGGGGCATGCACGGTTCAGGCATGGCGATCTTTAATCCGCCATGGCAATTTGAACAACAGTTGCAAAAATTACTGCCGGAACTCTGCACTTTACTGGCTATGACACTGCAAGCCAATTGGGAAATAAAGTCGCATAATTCAGAAGGTTAATCGACTTTCTTTGTTGCCATTCAGACCCCGTAGGATGAATGGCAATTCTCATCATTCCTATGCTACTTATCTTTATGAGCAAAAATTTTTATGCATGGGAATTTATCAGAATATTCTTTATTTACCGCCAAAAACCGACAATTCAACAAGCAAAAATCCGAATAAAGGCTATTTTGTCAGATTTTTTCGCCAAAAAACCATACATATTCCCACCTTTAATGCTGAGTATTCACGATGAGAAGCCTTTGCATAATAAATAGAGTGAATTAGTTATTGCACTGTCACACAAAAGCCCGATAATGCGCCGGATTTTTTATAAAGCATCGCGTTCCGCCTGATAGGACAGAACGTATCACTGGTGACAGGGCCGTGGCCCTTTTGTGAGGTGTAAACATACAATGAATAATGAAATCGTCCCTGTTGAACTGGATTACCGCGACCTGGTAGAAACCTATGGTTCACCGTTGCTGGTCCTGGATCAAGCCGCTGTCCGTAAACAATATCGCGCTTTAGTGAAGGCCTTACCTGGCGTTCGCATGCATTACGCTTTAAAACCGTTGCCTCATTCAGCGGTAGTTGCCACCTTAAAAGCCGAAGGCTGTTGTTTCGATTTAGCTACAAACGGTGAAGTCGATCTGATGTTAGAAAATCAGATCAACCCGGACGATTGTATTCATACTCACCCTATCAAGCGTGACGGTGACATCAGTTACGCCTTAGATTACGGCTGTAAAGTGTTTGTGTTTGATAACCCGATTGAACTGGAAAAGTTCATTCCTTATAAAGACAAAGCACAGCTGCTGTTACGCGTCAGCTTCCCTAACCCGGAAAGTAAAGTTGACCTGTCGAAGAAGTTTGGCTGCACACCAGAAGCCACACTGCCTTTGCTGCGTAAAGCAAAAGAGTTAGGTCTTAATGTTATCGGCCTGTCATTCCATGTTGGCTCGCAAGTGCCAAACTCACGACGTCATGTTGAAGCGATCACTGCATGTAATCAGCTGATCCGTGACGCTGCAGCCGAAAATATTAACCTGCAAGTCCTCGATATCGGTGGCGGATTTCCGGTGAATTACGGTGCTGATGGCGCCGATCTGGATATTTACGAATTTTGTGCACCGATCCGTGAAGCATTGAGCAATACACCAGACGGTATTCGTCTGTTAGCCGAGCCGGGCCGTTTCATTTCCGCACCTTGCATGACTTCTGTTGCCAGCGTCATGGGTAAAGCGGAACGTTTTGGCCGCATGTGGTATTACCTGGATGATGGTTTGTATGGCAGCTACAGCGGTCAGCTGTTTGATCATATCAACTATCCAAAGTCTGCCCCTTACGCGACCGGCGAAGCGCTACCAGCCGTACTAGCAGGCCCGACCTGTGACAGCATTGATGTATTGGCCGATGATATCGATCTGCCTGCACTGAATGTCGGTGATGTGGTCATTGGTAAAATGATGGGCGCTTACACATGGGCATCAGCAACCGAGTTTAACTTCTTCCGCAAAGCGAATATTTTGGTCGTTGATAGCGACGAAGCAGCCGAATTACGCGCAGTTGCGTAACACCAAGTTGCGAGTTACATGCATAAAAAAGGGCAGTCACAACGACTGCCCTTTTTGTTTTATATAATCGGACAGCTTACAAACGCGCTTCCAGCATCAAACGTTTCATTTCAGCAACCGCTTCCGGTAAACCGCTAAACACTGCTCGGCCAATGATGGCATGGCCAATGTTCAACTCAACCATTTCAGGAATCGCCGCGATAGCTTGCACGTTTTGATAATGCAGGCCATGCCCCGCATTCACTTTTAAGCCAAGTTGATGTGCATAGGCCGCCGCTTCAGCAATACGCGCCAGCTCAGCTTGCTGTTCAGCTTCCGTTGCTGCATCTGCATAACGACCGGTGTGAATTTCAATGTAAGGTGCACCGCTTTCCACAGCCGCATCAATTTGGGCATGATCTGCATCGATAAACAACGAGACCTGAGTACCCACCGCCGCAAGACGCGTAACCGCATCACGAATACGCGCTACCTGTGAAGCGACATCCAAACCACCTTCTGTCGTTACTTCCTGGCGTTTTTCTGGCACTAAGCACACAAACTGTGGTTTGATACGGCAAGCAATGGTCAGCATCTCTTCTGTCACTGCCATCTCTAAATTCATGCGTGTTTTAATGGTCTGACGCAGAATTTCAACGTCACGATCGGTGATATGACGACGATCTTCACGCAAGTGTACGGTGATCCCTTCCGCACCAGCTTGTTCAGCTAACGCTGCGGCAAACACCGGATCAGGGTAAGCCGTACCACGGGCATTACGTAACGTGGCAACATGATCGATATTTACACCCAATAAAATTTTGCTCACTCTGATCTCCTTGCTATAAACGCAGAATAAAGCTCCCTGCTTTTCAGGGGACGATTGCCCAATAAAGCCGCAAAGGCCTGACGACTAAAGCGTCGGGCTGCCGCTAAAATTGATGCATTAATAAAATCCCGCTCCGCCATGCCAATTATCTCTGTACCAGAAAAAACAGCATGGTCGCGCAGCGCAGTGGTAATAAAACCCGCTTCCGGTTCGTAACGATAGAAACAAATCGGATCAATGGGCAAACCACTATCGGCGGCATAACAAAAATCGACGCCGTAACCCAATTGCTGCAACAAGAGTAATTCAAATTGCCGTAATAAGGGAGAGACCGGTTGCAGCGGATCCGCTAAAACCAGCAGAGTCTGAAAATAACTACTATACAGCCCCGGATATTCGGTATCCGGCTCTAAAAGATGGTAAAGCAATTCGTTCAGATATAAGGCACTAAAAAGGCGTTCACCTTGCAGTGCAACCTGCGGACTTCGGGCTTCCAGTTGCACCAGTGTTTTCAGATTACTTTTGCCACTATAACGAATATGCAGAGGTAAAAAGGGCTGTAACAGCCCCTTTACAGCAGAGCGGGATGTGCGAGAACCTTTGGCCACCATAGACACCTTGCCCATGGAAGCCACAAAAAGATCCACCAGCTGACTGGTTTCACGATAAGGACGGGTATGCAATACAAAAGCCGGTAACATTTCCGGCTCAGTCATCACCATAACCTAAGCTACGCAATGCGCGTTCATCATCAGCCCAACCGGATTTAACCTTAACCCAGAGTTCTAAGAAGACACGCTGGCCGAATAAACGTTCCATATCCAGACGCGCTTCGGTGCCGATAACTTTCAGTTTTTCGCCTTTGTTACCGATCACCATTTTCTTCTGGCCTTCACGTTCTACCAGAATCAACGCATTAATATGGAACAGCCCATCGTCTTCAACTTTAAAGCGTTCAATTTCTACCGTAACGGAATACGGTAGCTCTTCACCGGTAAAGCGCATCAGTTTCTCACGGATGATCTCTGATGCCATAAAACGTGAACTACGGTCGGTAATATAATCGTCAGGGAAATAGTGCTGCCCTTCCGGTAACAGACGTTTCGCCATGTCGCGGATTTTATCGACATTAGTACCTTTTTCCGCAGAAATCGGCAGGATCTCTGCAAAATTACCTTTCTGCGCCAGCATTTGCAGATGCGGCAACAAAACCTCTTTGTCTTTGATGACATCGACTTTATTGACCGCCAGCACAACCGGACATTTCATATAGCGCAGTTTATTCAGCACCATGTCATCGTCAGCGGTCCATTGTGTGCCATCCACCACAAATACCACCATTTCTACATCACCCAGCGAACTGCTTGCAGCGCGGTTCATCAACCGGTTGATAGCGCGTTTTTCTTCAATATGCAAACCTGGAGTATCAACAAAGATAGTTTGGTAAGCACCTTGCGTATCAATACCTAAAATACGGTGACGTGTGGTTTGCGGTTTGCGAGACGTAATACTGACTTTCTGACCCAGCAATTTATTCAGCAGGGTCGATTTACCCACATTCGGGCGGCCCACAATGGCCACAAAACCACAGTAGGTTTTATTTTCAGTCATTTCGGTCATACTAATTGCTCCAGTGCTTTTTCAGCAGCGGCCTGTTCAGCCTTTCTGCGACTGGAACCAACTCCAATAAACGCAGCAGAAATATCTTCAATTACACATTCCACCGTAAATTGCTGGTTGTGTGCTTCCCCTTTCACGTCGGTAACCGCATAGGTTGGTAACGAACGACGACGACCTTGCAAATATTCCTGCAAACGTGTTTTCGGATCTTTTTGTTCTACACCCGGACGAATAGCGTCCAAGCGATCGTTGTACCAAGTTAGTAACAACGATCGGATGGCTTCCAGATCACTATCGATATAGATAGCGCCAATTAACGCTTCGACCGTATCCGCTAAAATCGATTCACGACGATAGCCACCACTTTTCAGCTCGCCTGGCCCTAAGATCAAATAATCACCAAGCGCAAATTCACGAGCCAGTTCAGCCAAAGTGCGTTCACGAACTAAGGTCGCCCGCATACGGCTCATATCCCCTTCACTAACATTGGGGAAACGATGGTAAAGCACTTCGGCGATCACCAGACTTAATATGGAATCGCCCAAAAATTCCAACCGCTCGTTATGACGGGAACCGGCACTACGATGTGTGATAGACCGAACTAACAAATCTTTATTTTGAAACGAATAGCCTAGTTTTTGTTCTAAGCGGGGTAACTTATCATTCACTGAATACTGCCTATACGATTAAAACGAACACCGGTCGGTATCCAACCAGGTACTGAACTACCAGCCGGGCGATCGAATTCAAAACTCATCCAGATAGCAACCGCTTTCCCAACCAGGTTACGTTCCGGCACAAAGCCCCAGAAACGACTGTCCTGACTGTTATCGCGGTTATCTCCCATAGCAAAATAATGCCCTTCCGGAACCACCCATTCACCAACAGGCTGGCCCGGTTGTTGGTAATACATGCCTGTGCGATCAGGAATAAAGTTATTACGCAGAATGTCGTGGTTTTTCGTGGCAGTCAGTTTTTCCGTGTAATGCTCCAAAGGCATACCTAACTGGCTGAATTCGCCACTTTCTACAAAAGTAGTGTTAATTTTCTGCAGTTGTGGACAAACTTTACTATCGTTACACGCCGGTTGCAGATAAAGCTCTTTATCGCGAAAAATAATACGATCGCCAGGTAAACCAATCACCCGTTTGATGTAATCAATACTCGGGTTTTCCGGATATTTAAATACAATCACATCGCCACGCTGTGGATGCCCGGTTTCCAGAATCGTACGATTCGTCACCGGCTCTTTCAAACCGTAGGTATATTTATTCACCAGAATAAAATCACCTTCCAGCAGCGTTGGCATCATCGAACCGGACGGGATCTGAAATGGTTCATATAAAAATGAACGTAACACTAATACGGCAGCAATAACCGGAAAAATGCCTTTGCACTGTTCAACCCAAACCGGTTCAGTCATCAATTTTTCAATGGCTTCCGCTGTCAGTGGTGACCCCGCTGAAGCTTGTGCCTGACGCGCTTTTGCCGCTCTAAAACGAACCAACACCCAATGATCCAGTAACCAAACCAATCCAGTTACCAACGTGACTGCAACCAGAATCAGTGCAAACGTATTAGCCATTAATTAGTTATCCTTTCCAACATGCAGGATTGCGAGGAATGCTTCTTGTGGTACGTCAACACGACCTACCGACTTCATTCTCTTTTTACCCTCTTTCTGCTTATTCAGCAGCTTTTTCTTACGGCTGACGTCGCCACCATAACATTTCGCCAATACGTCTTTGCGCATCGCTTTCACCGTACTACGGGCAATGATATGGTTGCCAATTGCAGCTTGAATAGCAATATCAAACATCTGCCGCGGGATCAGTTCACGCATTTTTTCAACCAGCTGACGACCACGGAAAGGCGCATTGTCTTTGTGCGTGATAATAGCCAGCGCATCCACTCGCTCACCGTTAATCATGATATCCAGACGTACCATGTCGGCAGCATCAAAGCGTTTAAAACCATAATCCAAAGAGGCATAACCACGGCTGGTTGATTTCAATCGATCAAAGAAATCCAGCACTACTTCGGCCATTGGAATTTCGTAGGTTAATGCAACCTGATTACCGTGATAAACCATATTGGTCTGCACACCACGTTTTTCGATACACAACGTGATGACGTTACCAAGATACTCTTGTGGCACCAGAATATTACATTCCGCGATCGGTTCACGAAGCTCTTCAATGTTATTGATGGCCGGTAAATTGGATGGGCTATCAATATGAATTGTCGTACCGTCGGTCATCGCGATTTCATAGACTACTGTCGGTGCAGTAGTAATCAAATCAAGATCATACTCTCGTTCCAGACGTTCCTGAATGATTTCCATATGCAACATGCCAAGGAAACCACAACGGAAACCAAACCCTAACGCAGTCGAGTTTTCTGGTTCGTAAAACAGCGAAGCATCATTTAGCGACAATTTTTCTAACGCATCACGAAAAGCTTCATAATCTTCAGATGAGATTGGGAATAGACCGGCATAAACCTGAGGTTTCACTTTTTTAAAGCCAGGCAATGCGTTTTCAGCACCATTTTTAGCCAGTGTCAGCGTATCACCGACTGGCGCACCATGGATGTCTTTGATACCACAAACAACCCAACCTACTTCGCCACAATTTAAGGCTAAAGTATCTTTCTGTTTTGGTGTTGAAATACCAAGGCGATCAACCCCCCAAGTCTGGCCGGTGCTCATCACTTTGATCTTGTCGTTCTTTTTCAATGAACCATTTTTAATACGAACCAGAGACACCACACCCAAATAATCATCAAACCAGGAGTCAATAATCAGTGCTTGCAATGGCGCATCAGGATCACCTTCCGGTGCTGGAATTCGTTTTACAATCTCTTCCAATACGTCATCGACACCCAGACCTGTTTTAGCAGAACAACGCACGGCATCCATCGCATCGATGCCGACAATGTCCTCGATCTCTTCGGCAACACGCTCTGGTTCTGCCTGCGGCAAATCGATCTTATTCAGAACCGGAACCACTTCGAGGTTCATTTCCATCGCGGTATAGCAGTTCGCTAAGGTTTGAGCTTCTACGCCCTGTCCCGCATCAACCACCAGCAATGCCCCTTCACAAGCAGCCAGTGAACGCGAAACTTCATAGGAAAAATCCACATGGCCGGGGGTATCGATGAAATTCAGTTGATAAGTTTCACCATCTTTAGCTTTGTAATCCAGCGTAACACTCTGCGCCTTGATCGTGATCCCACGTTCACGTTCCAGATCCATGGAATCCAGAACCTGCGCTTGCATTTCACGTTCGCTGAGGCCGCCACAAGTCTGAATCAAGCGGTCTGACAGTGTGGATTTACCATGGTCAATATGGGCAATAATAGAGAAGTTACGAATATTTTTCATGAGGTCTTATTTATCTGATGGCATGTAATTAACGATAATTTGAGCAGGATTTTACTGGATTAGCGGCGGTAGAGCTATGATTAGTCGTGAATGATTGCACTGACTATCAGAACGACAGCCAGTACAGTCAGAAATCGGTCAATGACAGTTGTCCTGCAGCACAGAAATGATTGGGATCGTCACCCCTAAGATCACGGGTTTATATTCAGCTTTGGTCAATCTGGCAGATTTAAAACGCATCAGAAGAAAACCAACACCGCCGCCCAGAAAAGCGCCGGCTACCGATGGCCACTCCGCATCTGCTACTGATAAGTACTGTCCAATAGCCGCACCCAGCATGATAAAAAATAGCGGTAGGATATAAACCAACAAAGCGCCTTTTAGCAGCCCATTTTCCGGGATCCCAATTCGTACCTGTTGCCCGACCGCCAATGCTAACGAACAGGCAACATCAATAATTTGCGCATCGTTTTTTTCTTCTTTAGCCATCGAACTGATATTGCAACTTGATTCTTGCTGGCAATGCCCACATGCAGACGATCGTTTATATTCGACACTGACCATACCGGTCTTTGTTGCTACCACAGTAGCGATTGCTTCAATCATCGACCATTCTCCTGCTGATTAACCTGAATAGTCTCTGCTATATGACGCAAACTTGTTGCTGGCAACTCACCTACCACAGTCAAAGTCACGCCATCATCCCGGCTCAAACTTAAAACAGAAGTAGCACCAGACATGGCAAATTGCTCTTTTTCACGCACAGCGCCCTTAGCTGATAACCGCGAAATATAAACAGAGACATCCACTAATCCATCACTAAGCAAGAAATAGTCCACCAATTCCTCACTACCGATTATTTTATGTTGATCCGCAGATAACGGCACAAACCCCGCAGGCAACCAGCCAAGCTTCCACAAATGAGAATCGGGGTCTGCTTGATATATATCCTGATGGCGTTCGGCCACCGGGACTTTGGTCGATGCGATAGCTTTAATATTTGCAGAATTTTCCGGTAAAAAACGAAAATCAACGCCAAGATACTGCTCGACGAGATTTCCTTGCGCATCGTTAATATCCAGACGCAGTAAAATGCCGGTTTTCTGTTCCAACCAAAGGATAAAGTTATATTTACTCTCATCTTTGGCTGACAACCTGACTAATTGTGCCACTTGCCCAGCAATACGATTTTTCCCTGTGCTGACAACTTCATAATGTTCCAGCAAGGTTTCTGGCATGCAATTCAAAACCGAAAACCAGAGTCCCGGTAGCCGCGAGTTTTGCAAGGTATAAGATGATTCCGCTGATTCTGCGAAAGTAACCTGTTTGTTTTTTCCTAAATATTCAATTGGACGACCACTTAAAGACAGCAGATGAGTGATCTCGTTGTTGGCATACCAACCATGGGTCAATCTCAATGGTTCAATGTTATTTTGTAGTATATGCACCATCGCCAACTCAAAATTGTTGTGATGATAACCACGCTGCATTTGAAATAACAAAGCCTCTGCAGAAGGGTCTGCTGAGGCTTTAGAGATGAACGAACCAATAAGAAAAAAAGCTAACGCTATACGATGTATCAAAATTCGATTACCGCTCAACTTGTGACAGACGTTGCTGCAATTGGTGATCCTGAATGTATCGGGCAATGCGTTGACGTTCCTCTTGCAGTTGTTTTTCAGACAAAACCTGAGATTGCGATTGAGCATGGATACGATCAGTATTGTAATTAATACTTACCGGTGTTGCCGAACCGCCAGCGACTGGGATCGTGTTCAGCACTGGACCTTGTTTGATCACCGCATTCATAGAATCTTGCTGTTGATATTGCTGAATGCCAACAAGAACTGCGACCGCGACAGAGGCAGCAATACCGTATTGCCCCGCAACCTGAATAAATTGTTTAACTTTGGGTTGTACTACAGACAAGAAAGAGCGTTGAGGCTTAGGTGCAAGAATAGTTGGCTCTTGCTGTAATGCATTAGCAATACGCTGCGACAAAGT
The DNA here is from genome assembly GCF_963678185.1 of uncultured Tolumonas sp. Lineage (NCBI taxonomy): Bacteria > Pseudomonadati > Pseudomonadota > Gammaproteobacteria > Aeromonadales > Aeromonadaceae > Tolumonas > uncultured Tolumonas sp. Next base: position 3,562,976 of record NZ_OY782757.1, on the reverse strand, counting down.
TTCATCCAAATATTCAGGTAACTCATCACGCAACGCGTCACCGATGAGGTGATACCGCTCCCATGTCGCAGATAAAGAAGGATCTTCCAGTAAGGCTTTCATTGATTGCTCAGACGGTAATTCATTATCCATCAGAGCTGAAATGCGTTCTTTTGATGTAGTCATACTAACCCGTTACTCCATTTCAAAGCAGGATAATCCTAATCTATTCCCTGCAGTACGGCCTTAAGACGATTATCAATAACTTCCCGAGCACGAAAAATACGAGAACGGACAGTGCCAACAGGACAACCAATCACTTCTGCTATCTCGTCGTAGCTCAAACCTTCTATTTCACGCAACGTAATTACTGTACGTAAATCTTCCGGTAATGATTGCAATGCATCTGTTACCGTTTGTCGCACCTGATCTGATGACAGTAAACGTTCTGGGCTCGCTATATCCCGTAACGCATCACCAGAGTCGTATTGTTCCGCATCGCCAATATCAACATCCATTCCCGGTGGACGTCGGCCATTAGAGACCAGATAATTCTTCGCCGTATTTACGGCAATACGATACAACCATGTATAAAAAGCACTGTCGTTCCTAAATGAAGGCAAAAAACGATAAGCGCTGATAAACACTTCCTGTACCACATCGGCACCATCACTCGGGTTACTCACATAGCGGCTAACCAGATTCATGATCTTACGTTGGTATTTTGTTACCAACAGGTTAAATGCTTGTTTATCACCATGTTGCACTCGTTCAACTAACCGTTGATCGATCTCTATATCGCTCATATCGACGCCGATTTCCTCCAAATTTTCACTATCGGCCCGAAGTAGCACTCTTATTCAGACAGTATTTTTGGAGAAAAGTTCTATTCTCGGCAAAAAAACGTGATCCGGGCTGTACCTGACCATCAGTTGGGCTAGTATAAAGCTTTCCTCATCAAGGCCAATGATACTTATGAAACAGAATGTTGAATACTCCTGCGATGTTTTGATCATTGGCAGTGGTGCCGCAGGCCTCACTTTAGCATTACGCTTAGCAGATCATGCCAAAGTGATGGTATTGAGCAAAGGACCCTTAAGTGAAGGGGCTACCTATTATGCCCAGGGAGGCATCGCTGCTGTTGCTGAAGAGACAGATAGCGTCGAATCTCACGTGAATGACACGCTGATCGCGGGAGCCGGTTTATGTGATAAAGCCATTGTTGAATTTACTGCAGAAAATGCCAAAGAATCGATTGATTGGCTAATTCAGCAAGGCGTGCCCTTTGATAAAGAAGAGGCGACCTCAGAAGATGGCGAACCAGCTTATCATTTAACCCGCGAAGGTGGTCACAGTCACCGACGGATTTTCCATTCAGCCGACTCCACAGGAAAATCGGTTGAAGTCACACTTGTCGATCGCGTACGCCAACATCCAAATATTCAGTTAATGGAACGCTTTAATGCTGTTGATCTGATCACAACCCGCAAACTGGGTATTCCGGGAAACCGCATTCTTGGTGCCTACATTTGGAATCGAACCAAAGAACAGGTTGAAACAGTAAAAGCCCGTTTTGTAGCTTTAGCCACTGGCGGTGCATCAAAGGTATATCAGTATACTTCTAATCCCGATGTCAGCTCCGGCGACGGAATTGCAATGGCTTGGCGAGCAGGTTGCCGGGTTGCCAATATGGAATTCAATCAATTTCATCCAACCACTCTTTTCCATCCGGATGATCGCAATTTTCTGCTGACCGAAGCCTTACGTGGTGAAGGCGCTTTATTAAAACGCCCTGATGGTTCTCGTTTCATGCCCGATTTTGACCCGAGGGCAGAATTAGCACCACGCGATATTGTCGCTCGCGCTATCGATTATGAAATGAAGCGTCTCGGCGCTGACTGCATGTTTTTAGATATCAGCCATAAACCAGCAGAATTTGTTAGCAAACACTTCCCGACTATTTATGAACGCTGCCTGAAACTTGGCATTGATATCACAAAACAACCGATACCGGTTGTACCCGCAGCACACTATACCTGTGGCGGTGTGATGAGTGACAAATTTGGTCAAACTGACATTCCTGGTCTTTATGCAATAGGTGAAGTGTCATACACCGGGTTACATGGTGCTAACCGCATGGCCTCGAATTCAATACTGGAATGTATTGTTTTTGCCCAATCTGCTGCTGACGATATCAAAGCTCGCTTACCGATGAGTAGTATGCCGCCGTCATTACCCGCATGGGATGAAAGCCAAGTCGGTAATTCCGATGAAGAAGTGGTAATTCAGCATAACTGGCATGAATTACGATTATTCATGTGGGATTACGTCGGTATTGTGCGCACCAACAAACGACTGGAGCGAGCGAAACGCCGAATTGACTTGCTGAAGCAGGAAGTACAAGAGTATTACACCAACTTCCGAGTATCGAATAATTTACTTGAGCTGAGGAATTTGCTGCAAGTTGCCGAACTCATTGTCCGTTCGGCAATGGCTCGTAAAGAGTCCAGAGGCTTACATTACAATTTGGATTACCCTGAACAGCAGGATAATCCTACGCCGACTATTTTGATCCCCGGTGATTACTGAGTTCGCATATTGATCCGCCGGGCAATCCGGCGGTATTCAGCTTCATCCATGCTGTCTGAAAACAACCATAAATGGAGCCGTTTTTCACCCTGCACACCTTGTAATACCAGCCAGATAAATCCATAACCAACCCGTGATGCGGGTGTCATGTGATAAAACTTACCCTCCCAAAACACTTCATCACCGCGCATTTCCAAAACAAATTGCCGATGGCTCGCCTGATATAACGACCAGAAAAGTGTACATCCCCATAAAATAAAGAACAACAGCCAAAAATGGCCATGTAATGAGGACCAAGCTAACCAGCCAAGGATAATATGACCAATCAGCAAAAAAAGTTGGTGATGATGCGATGATTCAACCCGAATAACGTGCCTGATGTTTTTCACGGATCACTCCCAAAATCAATTCTAGTGATGTGTCTGATGGCGTTTCAGCCCGTAACAAACAACGAAATAACTCCATATCCGAACACTCGAGCAAACGTTGGAAATCTTGTTGCAACGGCGCAGAGAGATCAAGGTAATGGCGTTCCAAAAAGGGTGCCAGCATCGAATCCAACTCAAGCATGCCCCGACGACAAGCCCAACGTAACTTAGACAACTCAGCATTCATGCCATGATTTCCTTTGATAATGTTACTAATAGAAGCTGACAAACAATAGCTCGTTATTTACCATGAATCACCATCCCAATGTGGAAAAAACCATGATGAATGAACGACTTTTATTTCCTTCTGAACCCAGTGTATATCATCTGGATGATGTAACAGTGATCCGGTTAGAAGGTCCTGATGCAGTCAAATATCTGAATGGTCAGGTTACTTGTGATGTTGCAGCACTAACACCAGGACAAAGCAGCCTTGGCGCCCACTGCAATCCAAAAGGAAAAGTACTCGCAGCATTTAGATTGTTCAAACGAGAACAAGATCTGCTACTGATGTATAAAAAAGAACTGGCGGAAATCGAGTTAGCTGAACTGAAAAAATATGCGGTATTTTCTAAGCTAACCATCACTGATGTCAGCAATGAATTCCATGTTATTGGTGTAGCAGGCACAGCTACCGATGAGTGGATCTACACTCACATAACCGCATTTGAGCAACTTGATACCTCACTTGTGAAATGCCAAATCAAGCCAGATCGCTGGTTATTGCTATCGCAAAAATCTCATCCCCTAACGCTCTCATTACCAGAACAGCCGCATTATGATTGGTGGGGCCTGGACATTTTGGATGGATTACCTCAGCTGAATAAAAACTCACAAGCTGAGTTCATTCCTCAAGCACTCAATTTACACGCTTTACAGGCCATCAGCTTCACGAAAGGGTGTTATACCGGACAAGAGATCGTTGCAAGAGCAAAATACCGCGGCATAAATAACCGAGCATTATTTGTCTTGCATGGCACCGCCAGCCACCCAGTGACCACAGATAGTGTAGTAGAACGTCAATTAGGTGAACATTGGCGCTCAAGCGGTACCATTCTTGATGTCTGGCAAAAAAATGAGCAATTACTGATCAGCATCGTTCTACCATCGGATACCACTACAGAGAACGTATTTCGGATTGCAAACGATGACGAATCCTCACTGTTTATACATCCGTTACCGTATGTACTCGAATAATCAATAATTGGATATTAAGGCCTGATAAAAATATTTATTTGTCAGGCTTTAATTTTAATAAAAGTTCCACAACATACGTTTATAGGCCAAAGTTGTTTCCACGCATTCCAATTCCATTCAAATATCCTTTTGTTGTAATGTTACATTTAGTTTCAATTAGAAATGTTAAACAACAATTCAATATAATCGGAAACAAATAAACACGAAAAAATATATTACTTATAGTAAGTTACATAACTATTTAGAACGTTTCTTACATAACAAATAAGAAACAATCTTCTTTGTGATCCATATTCTGTTTCTATATTTATTGCCTTCTTCATTTAAATAATTCCACTATCATTAACCTCGTTGAAATACACAGAATATAAAAAGCGGTTTTCACTAATTTGAAACCCGTGTATTCAATAAATTAACAGGACGCACACTCCTCAGGAGCTCACAAATATGAAAAATTTGTTCGGAAATCTTCAACAAGTCGGTAAGGCGCTGATGCTGCCTGTATCCGTACTGCCTGTAGCAGGTATTCTGCTGGGCGTCGGTGCAGCTAAATTCAGTGTTCTGCCTGCCACTCTGTCTTCCGTTATGGAACAAGCTGGTGGTGCCGTTTTCGGCAACATGGCGCTGCTGTTCGCTATCGGTGTTGCACTTGGTTTCACTAAGAATGATGGTGTTGCAGGTCTGGCTGCTGCTGTCGGTTATTTCATCCTGACCAAAACAGTAACAGTTGTTGCTCCACTGTTGGCTGGTTTGGATCCTACTGCAGCTGATTTCGCAGCGCAGGCAGAAAACGTATCAAACGTAGGTGTACTGGGTGGTGTTATCGCCGGTGGTATTGCTGCGTACATGTTTAATCGTTTCTACCGCATCCAATTGCCTGAATATTTGGGCTTCTTTGCCGGTAAACGTTTCGTTCCACTATCAACTGGTATCGTAGCAATCGCTGCTGGTGTAGTGCTGGCGTTCGTATGGCCTCCAATCGGTGGTGCTATCAAAGCATTCTCTCATTGGGCTGCTTACCAAAACCCAGCTCTGGCATTTGGTATCTACGGCGTAGTTGAACGTTCACTGATCCCATTTGGTCTGCATCACATTTGGAATGCGCCATTCTTCTTCGAAGTAGGCGAATACACCAATGCGACTGGCCAAGTATTCCACGGTGAAATCGCTCGTTACATCGCTGGTGACCCAACTGCGGGTAACCTGGCTGGTGGTTACATGTTCAAAATGTACGGTCTGCCAGCAGCTGCTATCGCAATGTGGCACACTGCTAAGCCAGAAAACCGCGCTAAAATCGGTGGTATCATGGTGTCAGCAGCACTGACCTCTTTCCTGACCGGTATCACTGAACCAATCGAATTCGCATTCTTGTTCGTTGCTCCAGTACTGTACGCAATCCATGCGTTACTGGCTGGCTCTGCGTTCGTAGTAATGATTCTGTTGGGCATGAAACACGGTACCACCTTCTCTCATGGTTTGATTGACTTCTTAGTACTGTTCTCTCAATCTACTAAAGGTATCATGTTCCCAGTTATCGGTCTGATTTACGCAGCTGTTTACTACACCGTATTCCGTGTAGCAATCGTAGCGCTGGACCTGAAAACTCCTGGTCGTGAAGAAGAATCTTCTGAAGAATCTACTCTGACTGGTTCTGACCTGGCTGGCGAATTGGTACACGCTTTCGGTGGTAAAGAAAACATTACTAACTTGGATGCATGTATTACACGTCTGCGTGTAAGCGTTAAAGAAATTGCTAAAGTTGACCAATCTAAACTGAAATCACTAGGTGCTGCAGGTGTTGTTGTAGCAGGTTCAGGTGTTCAGGCTATCTTCGGTACCAAATCAGACAACCTGAAAACTGATATGGACCATTGGATCAAAGCAAACTAATTAATAAGAAAATTAGTTCTACCTTTAACCCCTCCTCTGGAGGGGTTTTTTATTACCAAATTTAAATTACAAAATCCGTCTATTAATTTTGTTTTTAAAAATAAGTCTAATTTTATATTTACTGGTATTAATCCCCGCATCAAACCCCACTGAATAAATAAACTTTGTGAAAAATAAAGCCACTCAGTGTTTCATATGAAGCACGAAATCAAAAAGTAACCGGTTACATTTAATTTCTCTTTGAAGTGTTACGTAATAACAAAAAATAAAAAGAAACAACAAGAAACCATAAAATTGTTTATTAATAATACCTTACATCCCGTCTCTTGCCTTTTATAGCTTATACATTGAAACTTTCACTTACGTTCGATGCTTCATTTATAACGTTGTAATTGTGCTATCAGATTCATATCTGTATTTCACAACTAAACGTAATGAGAAGAGTAAGCAGAAAACAGCATTCCGGTTTTTTAATCCTATACACTCATCAGGAGTTTTTATGAGTAACGCGTTTGCAAATTTACAAAAAATTGGTAAATCGCTGATGTTGCCAGTATCCGTATTACCAGTAGCAGGTATCCTGCTTGGTGTCGGTTCTGCCAATTTCAGCTGGTTACCAGCAGTAGTATCACAGATCATGGCGCAGGCTGGTGGTGCAGTTTTTGGTAATATGGCGTTGATTTTCGCTATTGGGGTTGCACTGGGTTTCACCAATAATGATGGCGTTGCGGCATTGGCTGCAACAGTAGGCTACGCTATTTTGACCAAGACAATGACGGTAGCTGCACCTTTCATTGCCGGTCTTGACCCAGCTGCACCCGATTACGCCGTTGCCGTAGAACACATGTCTAACACTGGTGTGTTAGGTGGTATCATTGCTGGCGCTATTGCAGCCTTCATGTTTAACCGCTTTTATCGCATTCAGTTACCAGAATACTTGGGCTTCTTTGCAGGCAAACGTTTCGTCCCAATCATTACTGGTTTTTCGGTAATTATCGCAGCAGTTGTGCTGTCTTTCATTTGGCCACCGGTCGGTCATGCGATCGATGTCTTCTCTCAATGGGCTGCATATCAAAATCCAACTCTGGCTTTTGGGATCTACGGTATCGTTGAACGTGCATTAGTTCCATTTGGTCTACACCATATCTGGAACGTACCTTTCCAAATGCAGGTTGGCTCATTTACTAATGCTGCTGGTCAGGTGTTCCATGGCGACATTCCGCGTTTTATTGCTGGTGATCCAACAGCGGGCAAATTAGCAGGTGGTTTCCTGTTCAAAATGTACGGCCTGCCAGCCGCGGCAATTGCGATTTGGCACAGTGCAAAACCGGAGAATCGCGCTAAAGTTGGCGGTATCATGATCTCCGCTGCGTTAACTTCATTCTTAACTGGTATTACTGAACCGATTGAATTCTCATTCATGTTCGTAGCACCAATTCTTTACGCAATTCATGCCGTGTTGGCAGGTTTAGCTTTCGTAGCATGTATCACTCTGAACATGAGTGCGGGTACTAGTTTCTCACACGGTTTGATCGACTTTTTAGTCCTGAGCGTGCTGGGTAACAAAGGCAGCAACTTGATCATGTTCCCAGTGATAGGGGTATGCTATGCCGCTGTTTACTACACCGTATTCCGCGCGGTCATTAAATTCTTAGATCTGAAAACCCCAGGCCGTGAAGAAGAATCTTCAGAAAGCGCAGCATTAGTTGGTTCAGAATTAGCAGGCGAATTAGTACATGCTTTCGGTGGTAAAGATAACATTACCAACCTCGACGCTTGTATAACTCGTCTTCGCGTCAGTGTAAAAAGCACTGAAAATGTTAACCAGACCAAACTGAAATCATTAGGTGCAGCAGGCGTCGTCATTGCAGGCACAGGTGTTCAGGCAATTTTCGGTACTAAATCAGATAATTTAAAAACTGATATGGATCAGTGGATCAAAGCAAATTAATCTGATGGCTAATTAGATTAAGACTAAACCCCTCTATGATGAGGGGTTTTCTTTTTAAGCTTGAAAATGGTCTATTTAAAACAATAACTCGGTTATACCGAGCAATTTGTGCTAACTAACGGAATTGACGGTTTACAAGTTCAGGATAGGATGTTACGTGTATGTAACTATCAAGGACAACAATATGCGTAAGTTTTTCTCTTTTCTTACCATTTTTTCTCTCATTTTCAGCATTGCTCTTTTTTCTGAGAATGCTGAAGCAAGAAAATTTGGCGGCAGCAAATCGTTTGGTCGCAGTTATAAAATAGCCCCGGCACAACCCACACAGCCGATGAATACAACCAATCCGGTTCTAAATAAACAAATGCAACCCAATAAAAGTGGATTAATGGGCGGGTTACTCGGCGGTTTACTGGCTGGTGGACTATTTGCTTGGCTGATGGGTAGTGGTGCTTTTGATGGGTTGCAGATTTTTGACATTCTACTGATGGCTGGCGTTGCCTTTTTAATTTTCCGCTTTGTTAAAAGCAGAAAAACAGCCATGCAAGCTGGACCTCAACCGGCATATGGTATGCCATATCAAACTAAACAAAATGTTGATACAGGATTCCAAAAAACTGAATACACAGGCAGCACCTCATTTTCTGCAGACGCAGTTCCTTTTGATCTCCCTGCTGGATTTGATGTTACCGCATTTATTAAAGGTGCTTGCGAACACTATCGCACATTGCAGTCAGCTTGGAATGAAAATGATTTTTCCAAAATTCAAGAATATGTAACGCCTGAATTGTACAACGAGCTCAAACAAGAAAGAGCTAACTATGCCGGCAACCAGCATACTGAAGTACTTTTCATCAATGCTGAATTAGTTCGCGCTGATCGCAAAGCTGATTATTCACAAGTTAGCATACTATTCAAAGGTCGCTATCGTGATGTAGTTGAAGGTATTGAAGAAGATATCAACGAGGTATGGCATCTGGAACGCAACTTATCTGCTGTAAATGCACCATGGCTCATAGTAGGTATCGAAAACAAGTAATTCCCATTATCTGAAATAAAAAACGCGCATATGCGCGTTTTTTATTTCTCTTCACTGAGCTACTTTAACTACAGCAAGAGGTTTTCTTCCCCGCAAATCCAAGACAAACTCATACTTGCCAGCCTGATCAGGGGTAAACGTCAGTTCATCCAAGCAACTATAAGCACGAATAGGAGCAGGTGAATTTAAAGTCAACGTTGCATCATCAATAGCTGCGCCATAATTTAAAGCCGGCAGCCATTGCGCATCAGCAAATTTAAAATGATACGTCTTACCTGCATCAGGTAAATCTGCTTTGACAGTATAAAGATGTGATGAAACCTGCTGAACTTGATATTCTTTCCGAGCTTCCCAGTTAGTCATATCCCCACGAAGATATAACACTGTATTTGCTGGGACCAAATCTTTTTGATTGCTAGTTTGCTGCTGCGTTGACTGGCTACTACAGCCAACAATCACAATACATATAGTTAATAATACAAACCGCAACATATCTTTCTTTCCGTAGATGTAAAACATTTATCAGCGCTGATTATACCAACAGCTTGAAATAATTACATAAACAAAAAGCCCTGCAGTTACCTGCAGGGCTTCGTATTTAATGGTGCTGATACCCAGAGTCGAACTGGGGACCTCACCCTTACCAAGGGTGCGCTCTACCAACTGAGCCATATCAGCACTTTTTTCCGGCTGACTTTCGTCTAATTTAGGAGCCTGGCAGTGTCCTACTCTCACATGGCGAATGCCACACTACCATCGGCGCTACAACGTTTCACTTCTGTGTTCGGCATGGGTACAGGTGGTTCCATCGCGCTATTGCCGCCAGGCATATTCGGTTCCCTTATCGCTGTTATTAACCATCTTCAGCAATAAGTCTTGGAAAGCTGTGTTGACTATTCCTAGTCAATCTTTATCAGTTCATCAATCAAACAAGCGCTTTAAAACTACTTGGGTGTTGTATGGTTAAGCCTCTCGGGTCATTAGTATGAGTTAGCTCAATGTCTCACGACACTTACACACCTCACCTATCAACGTCGTAGTCTTCAACGGCCCTTCAGAGGACTTATAGTCCTAGGGATGACTCATCTCGTGGCAAGTTTCCCGCTTAGATGCTTTCAGCGGTTATCTTTTCCGAACTTAGCTACCGGGCAGTGCCATTGGCATGACAACCCGAACACCAGCGGTTCGTTCACTCCGGTCCTCTCGTACTAGGAGCAACCCCACTCAATCATCCAACGCCCACGGCAGATAGGGACCGAACTGTCTCACGACGTTCTGAACCCAGCTCGCGTACCACTTTAAATGGCGAACAGCCATACCCTTGGGACCAACTTCAGCCCCAGGATGTGATGAGCCGACATCGAGGTGCCAAACACCGCCGTCGATATGAACTCTTGGGCGGT